>NZ_JBFNXJ010000007.1 GCF_040812015.1 Chitinivorax sp. PXF-14
GGCACAGTGCTAACCCCCTGCATTAATAAAAAATTAGTGTTAATTAATACTAAATTGAGAAATAACGTTAGTTACCGACGACTGAATCAACATCCACTCGTTAAGCAGACCTCGCCGATAGCTAACGTTCACCGTTGCTTCATGCATATAGGGCTCCAGACTGAATGTCTGAGTACATGGTGCTGCGGCATGACGAACGTTTGAGCACTTGATAAATGTGTCTATTTGTCCATCCTTGTTAAGGTGGTAAAAGACATCCTCATATAATTCATCAGGCATATCATTCTGTCCCCCGGATGTGTTAGCCAACTTCGGTGTCAGGCTGGTAAGACCGTAGATTTTTTCTGGCACGTCAATATATGGTGGCCGATATGTGTCGGGAGCTTTAATTGTGGCTAAATACCGCTCTAGATACCCTGCTTTGGCACCGTGCTCTCCCGACCCGACCCTCACTCTGATCCAAGTGGTGTTGAATATCGAATGGGCTCGCTTGTCAGCTTCGGTCTGCGGGGTCAGTGGCGCCATATCCGGAAAACGAATTTCGAAGCCGAAGCTGCGTAGTTTGGACTGGTAGGTGCGCTCCGGTATTGGCCCATTGCGCGGCTCCATGAATTGAGGGTCGCCGTTGTACTCGACGAAATGGGCGTAAGGCTCCGGAATGGATACGGGAACGCCACCCAGGTCGCCAATGACCGGGCCCCGCTTTGCCTCATGAAACATCCAGCCGTCGGTAAGGCTTACACCGCGTAGATTGCTGTAGAGCCAGACCGTTACCGTGATAGCCAGCGCAATTTTTATCAGCAAACTGATTGCTGGTCGCTTGAACAAGTGCGACACCTGCTTTGGAAGGAACGACATCTCAACTGCCTCCTAAATCTCTTTTTTCACCACTGGATTATGTTGTTACTAGCATTCCTGAGCCAAGTAGGGTGGGCAATTTATTGCCCACGCGACAACCGATGCAACTCTAGTCCACATTTCGTGTGGGCAATGCTTGCCCACCCTACCCGACTCTTTAACCTGCCGTGCCTGCTCATCTTGCCGGCGCGAGCCACAATATGTTTCACAAATTCCGTCTGCCACCAAAATGCTGAAACTCACAGAATTCCTGCTTGCATGCAAAGTGTCAATTGACCTCGACAGTTACAAGATTCATCTCGCAACAGGAAATGATGAGAACCCACCTCTTGAAGCATTCTTTGCTGGAAGATTCAAAGAATGGCAGGAACATCAAACTCGCATGAACTTTCCGTGCGATATAGTCATTGGCCTAATTTAACTATCAAAGAATAAATGGCTGTTTGCTGGGGTCTTCCAAGGCCTGGGTTGCATAAAGAAATCAGATAATCATGTCATTTATGAAACCAAGCTAATGCCCGGCCAAGATGACTTGATTGGTCGTGTGATTGTTGAGCACGCACGAGCAGGAAGAGCATCATATCTAATCGGCAAATCGGATGGCGGCGCATTTAGCATCTCCGAGGTAAGAGAGAAAAAACTGTCCGTCGAAGAATTTCCCGGCTTCAATTCAGTCTGCGTGTCTTTTTCCAAGTTGAAACTCATTATCGAACAACAGATTCAGTCTTGGTATGGCGCACTATCAAATATAAAGGGGGTCTACCTGATTACAGACAGAGAGACCGGAAAGTTATACGTCGGTAGTGCCACGGGTGATTGCGGGCTGTGGCAAAGATGGTCAAGCTATGTCACATCAGGACATGGCGGCAACAAGGAGCTGATAGCGCTTCTCAAGAACAAACCTATTGATTATTGCTCCCGTTTCCAATATTCAATCCTCGAAATCGCCGACTCTCACGCATCAGACGGTTATATTGGTAAGCGCGAAATATATTGGAAAGACGTTCTCATGAGTCGGGTGCATGGCTACAACTCGAACTGACGCGAAACATGACCCGGCGTTAAGAAACTCCCAGCCAACAGGTAATCGATAGCCTTTCCTCCACCCAATCACACCGCTAGCCGATCACGCGTGCCAGCCCATGTGTGACCAGCCCCCGCCACTGGCGCCGCGGGCTGTATGTTTGCCCGCGTCCGGGCTACAGTGGCGGCATACCGCCGTGACGCCACCGAAAGCCCGCATGCCAGACTCCAGTTCTCCCGCCGCCGTCGTCCAGCGCCAGCTCGATGCCTACAATGCACGCGATCTCGATGCCTGGCTCGCCACCTATGCGCCGGACGCGCGCCAGTTCGAGCATCCCGGCATTCTGCTGGCCGAGGGCCATGCGCAGATCCGGCGGCGCAGCGAGCCGCGCTTTGCCGAGCCCAATCTGCATGCGCGGCTGGTGCAGCGCAGCGTGATGGGGCAGATGGTGATCGATCAGGAGGTGGTCAGCCGCACCTTTCCCGAAGGGCCGGGCACGATCGAGCTGGTGTGCATCTACGAGGTGCGCGAGGGGCTGATCCGGAGCGCCTCGTTCGTGTTCGGCGACAAGACGCTGGCCGCGGCCGGCTGACTGGCGCCCGCAGGGCCAACCCGAGGTGGAGCGGGTTTCGATTCCACATGCCGCGAGGACATGCACGATGGGCGCATTCATCTACGTCAAAATCCCCAGCGCGAACGCTACCGACGCAGGGCTGCAGCGCTACCAGGCGGGCCTCGACGACGCGCTGCTGGCGCAGGGGCTGGGCGCGGTGATCGGCTGGGGCAGCTCGATGGGCGAGGAAAACCGCGGCGGCCACCGCGAGCTGGCGTTTCACCGCATCGACATCGAGGTCGAGGATGTCGAGCGCGCACGGCCGCTGTTGCGGCAGGCGTTGAGCGTGCTGGGTGCGCCGGCCGGCAGCGAGCTGCATTACAGCCTCGGTGCGGCGCGCTACCAGGACGTGCTGGGCGGTGGCGACTGGCGGCTCGCCGAAGGGCTGGCCGATTGAGCGGCGCGGCCTCTTGACACAGGCCGTACAATAACAAGCTGATTGTGTAGAAGATTCCGCCATGCCTATCCAATGGTTCCCCGGCCACATGAATGCGGCGCGCAAGAAGGCCGCCGAGACGATGGCTGCCGTCGATGTCGTGATCGAGGTGGTCGACGCGCGCCTGCCGCAGGCCAGCAGCAACCCGATGATCGAGGAGCTGCGCGTGTTCCGCCAGCGGCCGTGCCTCAAGCTGCTGAACAAGGCCGACATCGCCGACCCGAACATCACCAAGCAGTGGCTCACCGCGCTCAACGGGCAGAAGGGCATCAAGGCCGTGGCGCTGTCAGCCAAGAAGCCCGGCGACGTAGCCAAGATCGGTGCCTGGTGCGAGGCGCTGGCGCCGCATCGCGGCACGGCGGAGAAGCCGCTGCGGATGATGATCATGGGCATCCCCAACGTCGGCAAATCGACGCTGATGAATGCGCTGATCAAGCGCAAGGTGGCGGCCGTCGGCGACGAGCCGGCGGTGACCAAGAGCGTGCAGCGCCTCGACATCAACGAGCGCATGACGCTGATCGACACGCCGGGCCTGATGTGGCCGAAGATCGCGCATGACAGCGACGGCTATATGCTGGCGGCGAGCCATGCCATCGGCACCAACGCGGTGATCGACGACGAGGTGGCGGCGTTTCTCGGCGACCTGCTGCTCAGGCACTACCCGGCGCTGCTGGCGGGCAAGTACGGTATCGCCACCGAGGGGCTGGACGGCGTCGGCGTGATCGAGGCGATCGCCAAACGCCGCGCCTTCCGCCTCAAGGGCGGCGATCTCGACCTCGAAAAGGCTGCGCTGGCCTTGCTGAAGGACTACCGCACCGGCGTGCTCGGCCGCATCAGCCTCGAAACGCCGGCGAGCCGCGCGGCCATGCTGGCGGCAGCGGCCGAGGCCGCCAAGCCGGCCAGGCCGGCAGACGACGCCACCGACGACACCGACAGCGCCGGGTAAGCGCGCTACCGGCTGGCGATTCACCCGGAAAATCAATGCCATGGGCATCGGGCACGCTTGCGCGCGCGGCCCGGCCCGCCGCTCGTGCGGCCCAATCTTCCGCTCATCTCCCCACACTCCCGCTCTGGCGCTTGCTTGGCCGATACTGTCGGGCTCATTTGCTATGCTGAAACGAGCCGCGACAGATGGCTCGCCTGTTTACCCCGGGGATACACATGAAAATCAAACACTGGCTGGCGGGCATGGCGCTTGCAGGATGGGCAATGGCCGCGCCGGCCCTGGAACTGGCTGGCATCGAAGTGCCCGAGCTGCAGAAAGTGCGCGGTGAAATCCTGCTGCGCAACGGCGCCGGCATACGCACGGCCATGGGCTTCAACGTCTATGTCGGCGTGCTCTACCTGCTGGCGGGCAAGCATGATGCCGACGCGATCATCGGCTCACCCACGCCCAAGCGCATGCTGCTAGTGTTGCGCCGTGACCTGAAATCGAGGGTGCTGCTGACGGCATTCCGCGATGGCATGCAGCTCAACGCCGATGACGCCACGCGCGACCGCCTGAAGCCGCGCATCGCCCAGTTCGAGCGCGTGTTCGACCGCATCCGCGATACCAAGACGGGCGACCAGCTGGCGCTCGATGTCGGCGGCGACGGCTCGGTGGACGTGGTGTTCAACGGCAAGGTCGAGGAGATGATCCCCGGCCCCGACATCGGCCCGGCCGTGCTCAAGATCTGGCTTGGCCAGAACCCGGTATCCGACGACCTGAAGAACGCACTGCTGGCGGCCACGGCCAAGCCGAGCAGCAGCGTGGTGCGCCAGTCGTCCGCCTTCGATTCGGTGTTCGAGGGCTACTCGCCATGAGCCGCGCCACAGCGGCAGCAGCGCACAAATAGTCAGGAGTGGCTGGAGGGCGGCGACTATAGTGCGGACATTCCACGAGAAGAAAAGACCATGTCCGCTACCCGCCAGATCGTCTACCAGATATTCCCCGAACGTTTCGCCATCGGCCAGCCGCATACCAGTGCGAGCAAGCTGGCCCAGCCAGCCTACCAGCGCCCCGGCAATTTCACCAAGAACTGGGACGAGCGGCCCGCCACCACACCCGAGCAGCAGGCCAACCCCGGCCAGGGCTTTTACGGCGGCGACCTGCAAGGCGTGATCGACAAGCTCGATTACCTGCAGGCGCTCGGCGTGACCACGCTGTATTTCACGCCGATCTTCGAGGCGCCGTCGAACCACAAGTACGACGCGGTCGACTTCTTCCGCATCGACCCGATGTTCGGCGACGAGGCCACGTTGCGCCGCCTGATCGCCGAGCTCAAGGCGCGCGGCATGGGGCTGATCCTCGATGCGGTGCTGAACCACGTGAACCACGGCCACCCGTGGTTTCTCGCCGCCCAGCGTGGCGAACAGCCCTACCGCGACTGGTTCGGTTTCGACGCGCAGGGCCGCCACCAGTGCTGGTGGGGGCACGAATACCTGGCCGAGCTCAATCTGGAAAACGAGGCGCTGCAGCAGGTGCTGTTCAAAGGCCGCGACAGCTTTCTCGCCCACTATCTCGACATGGGCATCCAGGGCTGGCGCTTCGACACCGCGCAGGATCTGGGCCTGAAGACCGCACGCCGCATCCGCGCGGCGATTGCCCCACGCTACCCGCAAGCCGAGCTGCTGGGCGAGCTGATGAGCTATGCCGGCGGCTGGATCGACGGCACGGGTTACACCGGCATGATGAATTACTACTTCCGCGAGGCGATGCTGGCCTGGCTCGCCGGCGACATCGGCCACCGCCAGGCCAACCAGGCGATGCGCGACTACTACGAAGGCTACGGCCACCAAGGCGCGCTCAACTCCTGGCTCATGCTGTCGAGCCATGACACGATGCGGCTCAGAACCGCCCTCCCCGACGTACGCCTGCGCCAGCTGGCGATGGCCGCGCAGTTCACGCTGCCGGGTATACCGCTGGTCTACTACGGTGAGGAAAACGGCATGGAGGGTGGCAACGACCCCGACTGCCGCCGCCCGATGGTGTGGGATGAATCAGGCTGGGAGCGGTCGATGCGCGATTTCGTGCAGCAGCTCGTGGCGCTGCGCCAGAGCCTGCCGGCACTGCAGCACGGCAGGCTGACGATGCTCGGCGACAGGCAGGATGGCAACGCGCTGATCTACCTGCGCCATACCGATGTCCCCGGCGAGGTGGCGCTGGTGGCGCTGAATCTCGGCGATCAGCCGCTCAGGCAGCTGGTGTTCGTGCCCTACCCACACCTGTACAACAGCGTGCCGCTGCAGGATCGGCTCGACGACTCGCGCGAGCCGATCAGGATGGGTGGGGGATGCGTGTGGGTGGAGGCGCCGGCCAGGGGCGCGGCGCTATACACACCGTTCGAGCCGCACGAGCGCTTCCGCTTCTACAAGGAACGCAATCTCGTCCCCTGACTTGGGAGCATCGGCCGGGCCGCGCAGGTCAGGTCAGCTCAAACTGACCGCCTCGCCTCAGCGCAGCTTGGCGTTCGATGCGGTCGGGCCCATCGACGGACCGTGGCGGTGCGAGCGCCGGCGGCGGCTGCGACGGTGCACGGGCCGCGAATAGTGGCGGAACAGGTAAACGACGCCAGCCGCCAGGAACAGACACAACACCAGCACGCTCATGACCTGCACCGGATTGATCGCGGGCCAGTCGGACAGCGGGTCGTCATCCGGGTTGGTGTCGTCATTGCGGCGGTCGGAGAGGTTGGCAAAGGTGCTGACGAGGTGATCGACCCCGCCGAGCGGCGCCAGCGTGCTGGCGATCTCGACCGTCTCATACTGGCGGCCGACCTCGTTGACCGCGTCCTCGCCGCGCATCGTGCCCTCCGGCGCGAGCTCTAGCTTGATCTGGGACGACACGGCAGGCTGGACATCGGCGCCACGCACGCGCTCGGAGAATTCGCGCACGAGGCTGCCGGTGCGGGCCGACTCCTCCAGCCGCGTGCCAAGCTCGGTGCTGTCATCCATACGCAATACGACGGAATCGGTGGCACCCTGCAAGGGCGCGGCAGACAGCGGGGTCACGGCTAGCGCCCCCATCAGCAATGCGGCACGCGCCGCGGCGATTCTTAGCTGCATAGCTCCTCCACCTGTCGTTTCGATGCACGGGCGAGACCTGTGTCGCGCCCTGCAAGCCTCCGTCCACTACGTTCTGCCTATTATCTAGGCAAACCCCGGGGGCAGGACAAGCTCGAAATTTCGCATATATTTCATATGCTTGACTCGCCGTGGCGCGATGCATATGGCGGCTTGCAAGTCCCCGCCGGCACACCGCGGTGACAATGCCCGCGCACCAGCGTGCGCCGACTGCTGGCACCCGCCATCAAGTCATTGTATTGATTAGATTTTCCGCCCTTCAAAAAGCAACACCCGGCCACGGTGGCCGGGTGTGCAAAGATGAACGGATACGCCTGCGTGGCGCGCGCTCAGTCGTCGAGCTGGCCCGGCGCGAAATACCTGGCGCCGATCTGCTTGAACGTGCCGTTCTGCTTCACCGCGGCGATCGCCTTGTTGAAGCGATCCTTCAGCGCGCCATCGTTTTTGCGCAGCGCCACCGCCACACCGAGGCCCAGCACGCCGTTCTGGCGGCCATCGAAGGTCGGGCCGGTGAACTCGTAGTTCTTGCCGTCGGCCTTGTCGAGGAAGCCCTCCTGCAGCTGCACCACATTGCCGAAGGTGAGGTCGGCGCGCCCAGTGCCCAGCTCCAGCATCGGGTCCATCGCGTTGACGGTGCGTGTGATCTTGGCGACCTTTTCGAAACGCTCGGTGACGAACTTGTCCTGCGGCGTGCTGATCTGCACCGCGATGGTCTTGCCCTTGAGGCCGGCCTCGGAGATGTCGATATTGGCGCCCTTCCTGGCCACGAAGCGGTTCTTCATGTGGTAGTAGACGTCGCTGAAATCGACGACCTTGCGGCGATCCTCGGTGATGTTCATCGACGAGATGATCGCGTCGTACTTCCTCACCTGCAGCCCGGGGATCAGCCCGTCCCAGGCCTGGTCGATGATCTCGCAGCGGGCCTTCATCTCGTTGCACAGGGCCTGCGCCAGCTCGACCTCGAAGCCCGCCGGCTTGCCGTCCTTGCCCTGGAACTCGAACGGCGGGTAGGTGGCATCGGTCGCAATGCGGAGCACGGCCTCGGCCTGCGCTTGAACGGAACAGCCAACGACGGCGGCAAGCGCCAGCAATTTCAGGGTCTTCATGCGTTTCTCTCCAGAGTCGTCAATCAAAGCAGCGTCGTTATGGAAATACCCGGTGCGACAGCGCCGGCAGGCGGCACCGCAGCTCGGCTTGCAGGGCAAGATCGATGTCGGCGAGCGCGATGCCCTCACCCGACGCCACACAGTCAAGGACCTTGCCCCACGGGTCCACGATCATGCTGTGTCCAAATGTCTGCTTGCCACCCGGATGCTCGCCCCCCTGCCCGGCGGCGATCACGTAGGCGAGGTTCTCGACCGCGCGGGCGCGCAGCAGCAGCTCCCAGTGCGCCTCGCCGGTGGTACGGGTGAACGCGGCCGGCGCGGCGATCAGCTCGGGCGCGGGCGGCAGGCGGTAGAACTCGGGAAAGCGCAGGTCGTAGCAGACCGACAGCTTGAGCCGCCCGAGCGGCGTGCTGGCGACGACCGGCTCGCGGCCCGCGCACATCGTCGCTGCCTCGTCGTAATGCTGCTCGCCATGGTGGAAGCCGAACAGGTGCACCTTGTCGTAGCGCGCCGCGCACTCGCCCTGCGGGTCGAACAGCAGGCTGCTGTTGTATATCCTGCCCGGCGCCAAGCTCTGCAGCGGCACGGTGCCGCCGATCAGCCAGACGCGATGGGTACGCGCCAGGCCGGTAAGGTGGCGCTGTATCGGGCCGTCGCCGAATGGCTCGGCCAGTGCGACCCTGCGCGGCTCGTCGGCCGGCATCAGGTAGAAATATTCGGGCAGCGCGACAAGCTGCGCGCCGCGCCAGGCGGCCTCTGCGACGAGGCGGGAAGCCGCGTCCAGATTGGCTTGCAGGCTGTCGCCGGAAACCATCTGGATGGCGGCGACGCGGTGGCTGGCGGGTGTCGTCGTCATGGCGGTTACAGCTCGCACAGCCGCGCCGCGCCGCGCTTCAGCGTGTCGTCGTCCTTGGCAAAGCTCAGGCGGATCAGCCGGTGGTCGGTGCCGTCGCTGTAGAACGCCGACACCGGGATCGTCGCCACGCCGTGGTCGCGGATCAGCCGCTGTACGAAATCGCTGTCCGGCTCGTCGCGGATCGCGTCGTATCGGGCGGTGATGAAGAAGCCGCCATGGCTCGGCAGCAGCTCTAGCCGCGACTCTTTCAGGTAAGCGGCCAGCAGGTCGCGCTTGCGCTGGTAGAAGTCGGACAGCCCGAGATAGTGGCCCGGGTCGGCCATGAATTCGGCCAGCGCATGCTGCATCGGCGTGTCGGCGGCGAACACCGCGAACTGGTGCACCTTGCGGATCTCGTCCATCAGCGCGGCCGGCGCCAGGCAATGGCCGATGCGCCAGCCGGTGACGTGGAAGGTCTTGCCGAACGAGGCGACGACGACGCTGCGCTCGGCCAGCTCCGGGTGGCGGCTCATGCTGTGGTGGATCGCGCCATCGAAGGTGACGTGCTCGTACACCTCGTCGGACAGGATGATGATGTCGGTGCCGCGCACGATGTCTTTCAACGCGGCGATGTCGGCGTCGCTCAGGATGCGGCCGGTCGGATTGTGCGGGCTGTTGAGCAGGATCATCCGCGTGCGGGGCGTGATCGCGGCGCGCACGGCCTGCCAGTCGATGTCGAAGGACGGCGGAGCGAGCTTCAGCGGCACCGGCCTGGCGCCCTGCAGCTCGATCATCGGCGCATAGCTGTCGAAGGACGGCTCGAAGAAGATCACCTCGTCACCGCGATGGACCAGCGCCGTCACCGCCGAGAACAGGCCCTCGCTCGCGCTGGCCATGATGGTGACTTCGCTGGCCGGGTCGTAGCGCGTGCCGTACAGCGTCTCGACCTTGGCCGCCACCGCCTCGCGCAAGGCCAGCACACCGGCCATCGGCGAATACTGGTTGTGGCCCTCGCGCATCGCCTTGGCCACCAGCTCGACCAGCTGCGGCGAGCACGGGAAGTTCGGCGCGCCCTGCGACAGGTTGATGGCATCGTGCCTGGCGGCCAGCTGGCCGATCACCGTGAAGATGGTCGTGCCGACATTGGGCAACTTGGACTGGATGGTGGCTTGCGACTGCATGTCTCGCTCCGCTGTTGGCTGCTGGTCTGGCGAGCAATGTGCGCCTGTTGCAATGGCCGAACAAACGATTTATCGTCATTCGATACATTACACAAACTCATGCATGAAGCCTCTCGATGACACGTCGCCTGCCTTCCCTGCACGCGCTGCAGATATTCGAAGTCGCCGGCCGCCACCTGAGCTTCACCAAGGCAGCCGACGAGCTGTGCCTGACGCAGGGCGCCGTGAGCCGCCAGATCGCGCAGCTCGAGGCGGCGCTCGGCTACACGCTGTTCCACCGCCAGGTGCGCCGCGTCACGCTCACCGCCCAGGGCAAGGCGCTGCTGCCGCATATTGCCCAGGCCTTCGCGCAGCTCGCCAAGGGCCTCGACGCGGCCGACGGCGTGCGCAATGTGGTGCGGCTCAAGGCGCCGACCTGCATCTCGCGCTGGCTGATGCCGCTGGTAATGGCGTTTCGCGAGGATTACCCCGATATCGACGTGGAGGTGACGACGGTGCGCGAGCATGGTGTGAATTTCGACGCCGAGGGCTTCGACCTTGCCGTGGTGTTCGGCAACGCACCGGCGCGCGAGGATGAGCTGCTACTGGTGCGCGAGAAGCTGACGCCGGTCTGTGCGCCGGGCCTGCTCACGCGCATCGGCAAGCCGCTGGGCGCAACCGCCGATCTGGCCGCCTACCCGCTGCTGCACCCGTCGCGCGACCGCCGCGACTGGCATCTGTGGCTCGCCGCCGCGCGCGACGACCCGCACCGGGCCGACTCAGGCCAGCTATTCGACACGCTGGACATGGCGGTGCAGGCCGCGAGCCAGGGCATCGGCATTGCCATCGGTGATGTCACGCTGGTCGCCGACGATCTCGCCAGCGGCGCGCTGATCGCGCCGTTCGGGCTGGTGCAGGAAACCGGCTACCGCTATGCGCTGCGCTACCCGGCCAGGGCGGAGCTGCGCAGCGAGGCAAAGCTGATGTGGGAGTGGTTTCGCGGCAAGGCCCGCTGACGCCCCGTCAGCCGCCTTCCGGCGCACCGGCCACGGCATGGCGGTTGCGCCCGGCATGCTTGGCCTCGTACAGGGCGGCATCGGCCAGCTGCAACAACTGGTCGGGCAGCTCGCCATGCTCGGGAAAGACCGCCAGCCCGAGCGAGATGGTGACGCCGCCGAGCTCCTTGCCGTGGTAGCTGAGTTCGAGCGAGGCGACGCTCTCGCGGATGCGCTCGATGCGTTGCGTCGCAATCGCCAGCGTGGTGTTGGGCAGCACCAGCGTGAACTCCTCGCCGCCGTAGCGGCTCACGAAGTCGCTCTGGCGCGCGTGGCGCTTGAGCGCCTGGGCCACCTCGCGGAGCACCGCGTCGCCCGCATCGTGGCCGTGGGTGTCGTTGAAGCGCTTGAAGTGGTCGATGTCGAGCATCACCACGGCCACGCTGGCGGGCTCGCCATCCTCACGCCGGCGCGCAGCGACGATCAGCTCGCGGCGCAGCGCCTCTTCGAGGTAGCGGCGATTGAACAGGCCGGTCAGCGGATCGCGGATCGACTGCTGCCGCAGCGTGTCGCGCAGCCGCAGGTTGGCGATCGACAGCGCGATCTGTTCGAGCGCCATCAGTACGAACTGCTGGAAGCGCGCTTCTTCCTGGCCATGCTGCGACGGCGCCAGGTGCAGCAGGCCGATCATCTCGCCTTGCGCGTTGAGCGGCAGGCAGGTCGAGCCTGGCGGCGTGGTCTGGGCGTCGAGATGGTTGCAGCACAGCGCATCGGGGCCGCCGGCATAGGCATACGGCTGGCCGCGGCGCAGCGCCCAGCAGTCGCCGGGCGGGAACATGCGCGACGGCTGTGGCCCACCCCAGTTGCAGGCGAGGCCAAGGTGGCTCAGCGAGGCATCGAGCAGGTACAGCGCGCCGGACTCGGCCCCGAACAGGCGCGGCAGGTAGTGCTTGAGCAGCGCGATGGCCTCGTCGAGCGAGGCGCTGGCCTGCAGCAGCCGTCCGAGCTCGGACAGCACCGCCACGTGGCAGCCGTGCCAGTCGCTGGCTTCCAGCGCGGTGGACAGCGCCTCGTTGCGCTCCTTCAGCTCGATCTCGGCATGGGCCTGTTGCCGCAAGGCCCGCCGCACCACGCTGTAGATCAGGCCCAGCAGCAGCAGGTTCATCAGCGTCGCGATGCCGAAGGTCCATTCCGCGCTGCGCACCGCCTGTACCTGACGCGTGGCGCGCTCGTTGAGCCGGCTGTTCTCAGTGGTGCGCATGGTGGCGATCAGCGCCGTGATCTGGTCCATCTCCTGCTTGCCGATATCGGTCTGCACCATGCTCATGGCCTCGCGCACGCCGCCCTCGGCGCGCAGCAGCACGGTCTGGTCGAGCTCGGTCAGGCGGCGCGTCACCAGCTCGCCCAGGCGCCTGAGCCGCGCCAGTTGCTCGGGCCGGCCGGCCAACTGGTCGCGCAGGCTGGCCTGGGTGCCATCAACGCCGTCAACGGCGGCATGGTAAGGCCGCAGGTAGTCGGCCTTGCCGGTCAGCAGATAGCCGCGCTGGCCGGCCTCGGCCTGCAGCAGCTGTTCGGTCAGCTGTCCAAGCAGCCGTTGCAGCTCCATGGTATGGGTGACCGGCGTCTGCGCGGCAACCAGTTGTTCGAGGCTGCGGTAGAGCCAGACGGCATCGGCGCAAACCAGCAGCAACCCAGTCAGGCCAGCCAGCAGCGCACGGCGTGATACGGCTTCGACACGGGAAATGGTCATGGTAACGGTGCTTTCGGGCGATCCGGCGCGGTGCGGCCGGCTCACGCGGCCTGCTCCACGAGCATGGATTGGGCGAGCTCGCCCAGCCGGCGGATCGCGCTTTCGATCTCGGGGGTGAACGGGTAGCCGGCGTTGAGCCTGAGGCAGTTGCGGAAGGTGTCGCCGAGGCTGAACAGCTCGCCCGGCGCGAAGCCGCAGCCCTCAGCGCGCGCGCGTTCCTGCAGCTCGGAGGTGTCGATGCCGCGCGGCAGCTCGACCCACAGCATGTAGCCGCCATCGGTGCACGATACGCGGCTGTCGCACGGGAAGTATTCGCACACCGCCGCGCGCAGCGCCGCCACCTGCTCCGCCATATTGCGCCGCAGCCGCCGCAGGTGCGGCTCGTAGTGGCCGCTTTCGAGAAAGGCGGCATAGGTGCGCTGCATCAGCAGCGACACGCTCTCGCCCAAGCCGAGCCGGCGCGATTCGAGCGCGGTGCGGTATTTACCCGCGACGATGTAGCCCAGGCCCAGGCCCGGCGCCAGGGTCATGCTCAGGTCGGCGCACAGCGTGACGTTGCCGTGAGTGTCGAAGGCCTTGAACGGCTTGGGCCGCTGCTCGCCCGAGTAGAAGTCGCCGAAGGTGTCGTCCTCGATCAGTGGCACGTCGTGCTCGGCCAGTAGCTCCACGATGCGGCGCTTGGCGGCGTCGCTCATCAGGCTGCCGGTGGGCGGTGCGAAATTGGCGGTCAGCAGGCAGGCTGCGATCTTCTGCTGGCTCAGCGCGAACGCCAACGCCTCGGCCGACACGCCGTTGCACGGGTGCGCCGGGATTTCGAGCGCGCGCAGTTCGAGCGACTCCATCGTGTGCAGGAAATTGGCATTGCACGGCGACGAGATCGCCACCACGTCGCCGGGCCGCGTCATCTCGCGCAGGCACAGGCTGATCGCCTCGATATTGCCGTGGGTGACGACGATCTCGTCCGCCTGCCACAGGCAGCCGGCTTCAACGCCGCGCCGCGCGATCTGCCGCCGCAGCGCCTCTTCGCCCGCGTCGAGCCCGTAGCGCGCGAGCAGGCTCGGGTCGCGCCGCGCGTGGTAGGTCATCAGCTTCTGCAGCTGGTGCGTGGGAAACAGGCTCGGCGACAGCGTCGCCAGCGCGAGCCGGTCGCCGCCGCCCTGCTGGCAGAAATCGAGCATGCGGCGGCGCTTGGCGCAGATTTCCACCTGCTGGGGCAGGCCGAGCTCGGTGTTGCACTGCGTCGGCGCCTCGCGCTCGGGGGCGCGCCGTTTCACGAAGAAACCGGCACGCGGCCGCGCTTCGATCAGGCCGGCATCTTCGAGCAGATGCAGCGCATGGGTGACGGTGGCCGGGCTCGCGTCGTGCAGCGCGCACAAGGTGCGCACCGAGGGCAGCTTGTCGCCGGCGCGCAGGGTACCGGCATGGATACAGGAGGCGAGCTCGTCGGCCAGCCTGGCATAACGGGTGGCGTGCAGGGGCGCGTTCATGATGGCGATGGTGGCAGTACGGATGTCTAATGATAAGTACAGATATCAGAAAACAACAAGCTGTGTTGATACATCCTGCCCTGGCCTGGTGCCAAGCCGCCTGCCTCGTCGTTTCTAGAATGCCGGAGCCCACCCAATGAGCCAGAAGTGCCGTCATGAAACATGAACCGCCAGGGGCCCGCCGCGACATCACCCGCATCGGCGAGCAGCCCTGCCTCGCGCTCGACAGCCTGCCGCCACGCACGCACCGCTGCGGCACCCCGAGCCAGCCTGAACAACAGCGCGAATACGTCACCTTGAGGCGCGCCTTACTGGGGCTGGGCGGCTGGCGTGCATGGCCATCCGTCGCGCCGTCCGGCACCGGGCCTTGCGGCAACTATGCTGGGGAGAACACCGGTCATCGAATGCATGCATGGCTACGCATAAATAAGATAATTAGCATTTTCTTATGTTATAGTCAGCCTGCATACTGTGAGGAGGGGTCGAAATGCGTCATCTGCGTCAGCTGTTTGCCGGGCTCGTGTCGGCCCTGGCCTTGGTCAGTGCACAGGCGGCAGCGCTGGAAGTGCTGGTGCCCGCGTATTTCTATCCCGCGGCGGGCGACAGCAACTGGCCTCGCCTGACCCAGGCGGCGAAGAAAGTGCCGGTCGTCGCCATCCTCAATCCCAATTCCGGCCCCGGCTCGCGCCTCGACACGGCCTACCTGAGCGCGGTGCAATCGCTGCGCACGGCCGGCGGCAAGGTGATCGGCTACATTCCCACCGGTTACGGCAAGCGCAGCCTGTCGAGCGTGACGGCGCAAATCGAAAAATACCTGGCCTGGTACCCGGTCGACGGCATCTTCCTCGACGAGATGGCCAACCAGGCGACCTCGGCCAAGCTCAACTACTACCAGGCCATCTACCAGTACATCAAGGCACGCAACCCGGCGCTGCGCGTGATCGGCAACCCCGGCATCAACACCGCCGAGATCTATGCCTCGCTGCCCGCCGCCGATACGCTGGTGGTGTACGAGAGCACCGGCGGCGCCTACCCGAGCTATGTGCAGAGCGCCTGGAACCAGGCTGCCGCCTACACGCCGTCACGTTTTGCCGAGCTCGTGTATGCCGCGACCGACCTGAATGCCGCGATGAGCAGGGCCGCCAAGCAGAAGACTGGCATGCTCTACGTCACCAACCGTGGCGCCAACGGCAGCGATCCCTGGAGTGGCCTGCCAGCCTATTGGGATGCCGAGGTGTCGCGCATCGCCACCATCAACGCCACGCCCTGAGCCCCGCCCGGCCTGATGCCGGGCAGCGGGCCGCCAGCCTTGTGGGTCGCATCCCCGCTGCCTATACTGGCCGCCATCTCCATCGCACTCGACTCTCGCCATCGTGGGACCGTCAACCCTTCTCGCCGTCGGCAGCGGCGCCGCCTGTGGCGCCTGGCTGCGCTGGGCGCTCGGCCTGTGGCTCAACCCGGTGTTTCCGACCGTACCGATGGGCACCCTCGCCGCCAATCTGCTCGGTGGCTATCTGGTCGGCCTTGCCGTCGCCTTCTTCAGCCAGGCCACGAGCCTGCCGCCCGAATATCGCCTGTTCGCCATCACCGGCTTTCTCGGCGGGCTGACCACCTTCTCGACCTTCTCCAGCGAGGTAGTCGGGCTCATGCTCAAGAGCCAGTTCGGCTGGGCGCTGGCTGCCGCCAGCCTGCATCTGGGCGGCTCGCTCGCGATGACCTGGCTCGGTATCAAGACGCTGGGCTGGCTGCTACGCGGCCACTAACCCTCACCCCATAGGTGCCACCATGCAAGGCAGCTATCTGAAGTTCTTCGTGCAGGAAAAGACCCGCCACCACGGCAAACTACTCTACGAGTGGCTACTCGAAGAGGCCAGGCGCCAGGGCCTGCCCGGCGGCTCGGTATTCAGGGCGGTGGCCGGCTACGGCCGCCACGGTCAGCTGCACGAAGCGCATTTCATCGAGCTCGCTGGCGAGCTGCCGATGGAAGTGGTATTCGCCGTCAGCGATGCCGACGCCGACCGCCTGCTCGACACCCTGCGCCAGGCCGGGCTCGATCTGGTCTACGTGCGCATCGCGGCGGAAGTCGGCCGGGTGGGCGGCTGATTCACGCCGGCGGCGGTGGCGGCATGCCGCCCGCCAGGCGCTGCTCGGCGCGCACCTGGCGCAGGCCGTCCTGCACCAGCGACAGGGCAACCGCCCAGCCGACGAATCCCAGCAGCGCCTGTTTGACGAAGGGCACGAACAGCTCGAAGCCCGCATTCCAGGTGAAGTGGCATAGCGCCGATACCGCGAACAGGCGCAGGAAACGGCCGTCCGCCAGCATCTCGGAGCTGAACGGCCGCGCGCCCTTGATGCGCCACAGTGCGGCCGCGGTAATCGCGGTCCACAGCGTATGGCCGAACGGCGATAGCACGCCGCGCATCAGGATGTTGCTGCTCATCTGCCCCGCATCGGCTTCGAGCAGGATGCGGAAGGCGTAGCCGGCCGATTCGAAGGCCGAGAAGCCCGTCCCCACCGCCGCGCCGAACAGCAGGCCGTTCAGGGTAAAGCGATAACGCACCGGGCTCAGCTTGCGCGTCGCGAACAGCACCGCCGCCAGCTTGCCCGATTCCTCGATGATGCCGGCCGCCGAGGCGCCGAGCATGGTGGTCAGCTCGTTGCCGAGCTGGAACAGCACCAGCGAGATCAGCAGGGACCAGATGCCGCCGACCAGCGCCAGCCGCAGCAGCAACAGCAACGACACGTTGCGCGGCGTGTTGAGCTCATAGAACAGCATCAGCGCGGCAAACGGCACGACGAAGGAGCCGGTGATGATCAGGCCCGGTAGCAGGTTAGGGTTGCCGAACATCAGCCAGCCTAGCTGGAACAGCGCGTACAACATCAACGCCAGCCCGAACACGCGCGCGAACAGCCAGGGCTTGGGCCAGTCGGTGACGATGTCGGCCACGGCCGGCGTGTTGCGGCGCGTGCCGGCCAGCACGTAATCCTCGATCTCGTCCGGGCTGCGCTGCTTGAACACTTCGGAAAACAGCTCGCCCAGACTGAAGCGCTGGATCTGTTCGAGCCCGACCATGCCCGCCATCTTGTCGGCGGCTGACTTGAGCAATCCGCCCGATCGTGCCGCAGACGGCGGCAAGGCCGCCGGGCGGGCAAGCGCCGAGCCGCAGCCCGAGCAGAAACGCACATCGCCGGGATTGGGCGCCTGGCACAGGGCGCAGACCATGTCACGGGCCGGGGACGCGGCGATGAGTGCCGTGCTAACCGGCGGGGGCGGCGGAGGCATCGCCCCACCCGCCGGCATGGCCGGCGGCGCCGGTGGAACAGGCATGGCCAGTGCAGCAGCGGGCGGCGGGACACTGGCCACCGCGCACAGCTCGCTCTGCCATCCCCCTGCCGCCAGGGCATCGCGCAGGGGCGTGGCGGCACTCTCTGCCGGCAGCATGGCGAGCACCGGCCGCGCCGTATCCGCCAACGCGCGGGCGCCTTCCACGTCATGCTGCAGCACCTCGGCCAGACAGCGCAGCGCCGCATCGCGCAGGCCCTGCGGAAAATCGTCGAGGCGCGTGGTCAGCACCAGCTCGAAGCGGCTCATACCTTCTCCTGATAGTGAAAGCCCGCCACCGTGCCGCCACGGAAGAAGATCACGGCGATCTTGTCGATGCCGCCGCTGGCCGGGTTGCGCGTCAGATCGAGGTAGGCGTAGGCGAGCAGGCCCTGTTCGGACTTCTGGTAATACGGCTGGCCGAGCACGGCCTCGACCGCCTGCACTGGCATGCCGCGCAGCATCGCTTCGAGCTGGTCGCGCGCAATCGGCCGCTGCAACTGGCGCGCAGGCTGGGCTGGCGCCGGCAGAACGGCTGGCGGGGCCTCGGGCCGGGCCTGTGGCGGCGCTGCCTGCGCGACCGGCACCGCAGGCTCGCGCACCGGTTGGCGTTCCGCCACGGCCAGCGCGGTGACGACGACGACGACCACGAAGCCGATGACGCCGACCACAGTCCAGCGCCGCTGCACGCGGTCGAAATGCGCGACGTTCTGCCAGCCACCCTTGCGCCAGGCCAGCTCACGGCCCTTGAAGCCAAGCCAGAACGAGACGAGGATGCCGAGGCCCGGTATCAAGGTCAGCAGCCCCGGCCACACCCGGTTGCCGATGGACCATACCGGGCTGAACAGCAGGCCGCCCCAGCTGAAGCCAGCAACACCGTCGGGCAGGGCCGGCGCAATGTCGGTAAAGACGGGCACCGCCGCCTCGCCGGGCCGCGAGCCGACCCGTTCGAGCACCGAAGCGAGCTGCGCCCAGTCGGGCAGGCCCTCGCTCCAGGCGTGGTCATCCGCGCTCAGCTCGCCCGATGCCAGATAGGCCTGCACCTCGGCCGGCGTATACGGCCCATAGGTCTGCCCGCCACGGCTGATCATGATGTTCGACATGGTGATGTCCGACGCAATATTCCCGCCGGGACGATACGTGGCGCGGCCTCACACCGGCAATCTAGGGCGCGCCCTAGATTGCCAGGGCGTCTGCCATCTCCATAGAATGTACGCGGGAACGCTGTCTCAATTCGGCCGGGTGCGCGGCAGGCTTGCATCCAGCCGTAATCGACGCCCCGGCATGCGGATCACCATGGCCGGTATCGGGAAGCACCGATACAGATAACGTCACCAAAAAAAGACCGGCCCAAGGGCCGGTTTGAAATGACAGCACTGCAATCGGTATCAGCTGCGCGCGGCGGACTGCTGCAGGGCCTCGATGCGGCTCTCCAGGCTGGGGTGGCTGCTGAACAGCGACATCCAGCCCGGGCGGCCCGAGATGCCGGAGGCAGCCATGCCTTGCGGCAGGTCGTTGGGCTCGATGCCGCCCAGGCGGCGCAGCGCGGCGATCATCGGCTGCGGCGTACCCATGATCTGCGCGGCGCCAGCATCGGCGCGGTATTCGCGGCGGCGCGAGAAGTACATGACGATCATGCTGGCGAGGATGCCGAACACGATCTCGCAGACGATGGTGGTGACCATGTAGCCGATGCCGGGGCCGGACGAGGCCTCTTCGTCATCCTTGCGCAGGAAGCTGTCGACGAAATAGCCGACGATGCGCGCCAGGAAGGTGACGAAGGTGTTCACTACGCCCTGGATCAGCGTCAGCGTGACCATGTCACCGTTGGCGACGTGGGCGATCTCGTGCGCCAGCACCGCCTCGACTTCGCGCTCGTTCATGCCGTGCAGCAGGCCGGTGGATACCGCGACCAGCGCATTCGACTTGCTCGGGCCGGTGGCGAAGGCATTGGGCTCGCCCTCGTAGATCGCCACCTCGGGCATCTGGATGCCGGCGCGCTCGGCCTGGCGCTTGACGGTGTCGAGCAGCCAGTGCTCCGCCGGCGTGGACGGCTGGGTGATGACCTGGGCACCGGTCGACCACTTGGCCATGGTCTTGGACATCAGCAGCGAGATGAAGGCACCGCCGAAGCCCATCACGGCGGAGAAACCGAGCAGCAGGCCCAGGTTGAGCCCGTTGCCGGTCAGGAAGCGGTTGAGGCCGAGCACGCTGGCGGCGACGCTGAGCACCAGCATCACCGCGATATTGGTGGCCAGCAGCAGGAAAACGCGTTTCATGGTGACGAAGACTCCTTGACATGAGGCGGCACGCGCTGCGCGCCGCGAAACGGTCCATCGTGGCCAGTGGGCATGGCAAGCCGGCGCCGGCTCGATGGAAGCCGAGCCATGCTACGTCATCCTTGCTAACGAAAAAATCGGATAAAATCGTAATCATCATCCGCTTTTTTCGAAACATCGCATGCAATTGTCCGCGCTCAACTACAAGCACCTGCGCTACTTCTGGGCCGTGGCCAAGGAAGGCAGCATGACGCGCGCAGCCGAGCGGCTCGGCATGAGCGTGCAGACCGTCAGCGGCCAGGTGGCGCTGCTCGAACAGGCGCTCGGGCGGTCGCTGTTCACGCAGCAGGGGCGCGGCCTGGCGCTGACCGATGCGGGCCGCGCGGCGCTGCGCTATGCGGACCAGATCTTCCTGCTCGGCGAGCAGTTGCAGGATGCGCTGGCCGACGACCGCTTCGGCAACAGCCTGTCGCTCAATGTCGGCATCGCCGATGCGCTGCCCAAGACCATCGCCTACCGTCTGCTCGAACCCGCGCTGCGCCTGCCGCAGTCGGTGCGTCTGGTGTGCGAGGAGGGGGAATTCGACAGCCTGCTGGCCGACCTCGCGCTGCACCGGCTCGACGTGGTGCTGGCCGACCGCCCCGTGCCGCACGGCACCCAGCTGCGCGTCTACAGCCACGCGCTGGCGCAGTGCCCGGTGATGATCTTCGGCACGCCGGCGCTGGCCGCGCGCTACCGCGACGGCTTTCCGGCCAGTCTGGCGCGCGCGCCGATGCTGCTGCCGACGCGCAACAACGTACTGCGCACACGCCTCGAGCTGTGGTTCGACAGCCATGAGATACGCCCCGACGTGCGCGGCGAGTTCGAAGACAGCGCGCTCCTGCAGACATTCGGCCGCCACGGGCTCGGGCTGTTCCCGCTGCCGACGCTCGATGTGCAGGATACGCTGGCGCAGCTCGGCGTCGAGCTGATCGGCACGCTCGATGGCGTAGCCGAGCAATGCTATGCGATCTCGGCCGAGCGCAAGATCACGCACGCGGCGGTCGAGGCGATACGCTCGGCCGGCATCGCCCGCTGAGGCGGGCGGGACATCACCGCAGGATGGGCGAAGAAGTAAGAACCAACCAGCCCGCGGCTACCCGCCACGAGCCAGCCCGCGCGTGGCGCTGCGGGCGGCACTGCCAGCACAGCGCCCGGCTGGGCCGCTACTGGCCGCCCAGCGCGCGCGCGATGAAATGGCGCGGCACCCTGGGCTTGGGCACGTGCATGTCGAACCAGCGCCGCACATCCTGCTCCAGCCCGATGCCGTGCATGTAGTTGTACAGCGCCTTGTTCAGTGCCACGCCGAGCGCATCGTGGTCAACCCCGGTCGGGTCGATGAAGCCGACGTCGTTCTTGGCAAAGGTGATGGGCGGCAGGGGCTTGAGCGTCACGCCGTAGTCTTCGGGATGCATGCCGACCGGCGAGTGCACGGTGCAGGCAAAACGGTGGAAGAAGCCGGACTGGATGCAGTTGGTCTCGAACAGCTGGCGCACGTATTCGAGCGCATCGACGGTGTCCTGCACCGTCTGTGTCGGAAAGCCGTACATCAGGTAGGCATGCACCAGCACGCCGGCATCGGTGAAGCCGCGCGTGACGCGTGCCACCTGCTCCACCGACACGCCCTTCTTCATCAGCTGCAGCAGCCTGTCGGATGCGACCTCGAGCCCGCCCGACACGGCGATGCAGCCGCTGTCGGCGAGCAGCTGGCACACCTCGGGGGTGAACGACTTCTCGAAACGGATATTGCCCCACCACGAGATCGCCACCTTGCGCCGGATCAGCTCCTGCGCCAGCGCCTTGAGCGCCTTGGGCGGCGCGGCCTCGTCGACGAAGTGGAAGCCGGTCTGGCCCGTCTCCCGCACGATGGCCTCGATGCGATCGACCAGTGTTGCGGCCGATGCGGTCTCGTAGCGCGAGATGTAGTCGAGGCTGATGTCGCAGAAGCTGCATTTCTTCCAGTAGCAGCCTTGTGCGACCGTCAGCTTGTTCCAGCGCCCATCCGACCACAGCCGGTGCATCGGGTTGAGCATGTCGAGCAGCGACAGGTAGCGGTCGAGCGGCAGGCCGTCCCAGGTCGGTGTGCCGACCTGGTCGAACGGCACATCGCCCTCGACGAAATTGATGTAGCGCACCGCGCCCGCCTCGCGCACGAAGGTGCGCACCAACCGCTCTCGCGAGCGCTTGCCCTGCAGGTGTTCGAGCAGCGCCAGCAGCGGTCGCTCGCCGGCATCGAGCGTGACGTAGTCGACATAGTCGAACACGCGCGGCTCGGCCAGCTCGCGCAGTTCGGTGTTGACGAAGCCGCCGCCAAGCCCGATGACAATGCCCGGGTCGTGTGCCTTGATCGCCTGCGCGATACGCAAGGCCCCGTAGACGGCGCCCGGAAACGGCACCGACAGCAGCACCAGCCGTGGCGCATGGCGCTCGATGGCCGCCAGCGTGAGTGCCTGCAGGGTGCGGTCAACCAGATTCAGCGGCGCGGCCAGCGCGCTGGCGAGCGGCTCGAAGGTCGGCTGCGCGCCGGCCAGCGACTCGGCATAGCGCACGAACTCGAAACGTGGATCGGCCGCCTCGCGCAGCACGTCGGCCAGGTCATTCAGATACAGCGTGGCCAGATGCCGCGCGCGGTCCTGCAGGCCGAGTGCGCCGAAGGCCCAGGCGAGCGGGTCGCCGCCGTCCGGGTCGTCGGGGTCGACATAGGCCTCGAGCGACTCGAAGCGCGGCCCCTCGGGCAGAAAACGCCGGCTGCAGATGCGGTGCGCAACGGTCGAATCGCGCCCCTGCAGGAAGGCGATGGTCGGCGCGATGGTGCCGATGTAATGCTCGACATGCTCGAAGAATGCCTCCGCCAGCGGCGTGCGCTGGTGCGCCGGCAGCGTGCCGATGTGGGCGTGCAGCGCCTTGAGCCCGTCAACCGAGAACAGCTCGAGCACCAGGGCGAGCGCCAGGTCCTCCTGCACCGCATCGACCCCGCGCGAGCGCAGGAAGCCCGTCAGATACGCGGTGGACGGATAGGGAGTATTGAGCTGCGTCATCGGCGGGATGACGGAAAGGATGCGGAAAGGCGGGTTCGACATGGATTGGGGGCACGCGCCGGGCAGCCGGCTGGAATGACGATCTGCCCCGTATTATCGCCGCCCGCCGGGCATAGACCAAGGCAAAACCGGGCGGGCCGGCATCCACGCACCCGGCGACATCGCGCAATAGCCCGCCCCGCTTCGGCTGCAGCAACACAGCGCGGCGACAAGAACAGCGCCGGCAGTTCAGTTTTCGTTCATCGGCCGCGGCTTATCGTGGGCACCACAGCAGGACGCCATCCCGGCAGCCCGCGCTGATGCCAACCATTACCGACCTGGAGTCAACCATGAACAAACTGCTCGCTGCCCTGATCGCTTCCGCTTTTGCCGCTGTTTCCTTCTCCGCCGTGGCCGCTGACGCACCGGCTGCCGATGCCAAGGCTAACGAAGCCAAGCCCGCTGCCGAACAAGCGGCCAAGCCGGCCAAGAAGGCACACAAGAAGGTAGCCAAGAAGGCTGAGAAGAAAGAAGAGAAGAAGGAAGAAGCGAAGCCTGCCGAAGCTGCCAAGCCGGCCGCTGACGCCAAGAAGCAGTAAAGATTCACGCCAGCGCGCGGGGGCCCTCCGTCCCGCGCAAGGGCAAACAACAAGCCCGGTGCCTACACACCGGGCTTGTTGTCGTTTGGGCGCCTGGCAAGGCGCCCGTTTACATGCCGGATCAGTGCGCCGACGGCAGGCGGATGCGCTCGAAACGCCCCGCCCGGCCCGGGTCCACGCTGTTGCTGCTGAACGCGAGGTTGAAATCAGCGATGAAGTTGAGGTTGTCGCGATCGCCGCTGACCGTCACCAGCGCCGGCTGGGACAGCGTCGGGTAGGCCGCGCAGGCTTCGCCGACATCACACACATAGCCATCGTTATTGATGTCGCTGCCGGCCAGCACATAGTAGTCGCCGGGCGCCACGCCACCGAGCTCGATGCGATAGCGGCCGTTCTGCGGCAACACGGCCAGTTCCTTGAGCGCCTTGCGGCTGACCGGGTCGATCAGCAGCACATACAGATAGCCGGCATCGCCCGACACCACACTGCTGCTCTTCTGCATGATCACCGGCACATCGAGGTTGCCGGCCGACGAGACGACGTGGATCACCGCCTGATAGGTGCCATCCGCCAGGCCGGCGCGATTGGCCACCAGCGTGTAGCTGCCGACCTTGCCGCCATCCACCCCGGCTGGCGTGATGCTGAGCCAGGCCGCGCTGCTGCTCACGCTGCCGATGCTGAGCGTGCCGTCGCCGGCATTGCGCAGTGACAGCGTGAAGCTGGTATCGCCGCTGCCGAGGTTGACCGATGCCGGCGAGGCAACGAGCTGGGCGGGCTGCGGCGTGGTATTGCCGCCGGCGAGCTTCCTCGCCTCGACCACGGCCTTGTAGGCATCGATCAGGCCCCAGCCGAAGCGGTCGTCGCGGCCCGGCGCGCCGAGATCGGTGGTGATCCTGCCGCTCTGCAGCAGCTGGTCGAACTGCGCCGGCGTCAGGCCCGGGTTCACCGATTTCATCAGCGCCACCACGCCGGCCACGTGCGGGCTGGCCATCGAGGTGCCGGACGAAATGGCGAACTTGTATTCGAGCTGGCCCGACGAGATGTCGCCGACCGTGCTCAGCACACCATCGGCCACGCCATCACCGTTGACGTCCACGCCGGCATTGCCGCCCGGTGCGGCAACGTCGATATGGGCGCCATAGTTGGAATACGGCGCGAGTTCGCGGTTCATGTCGGTCGCGCTGACCGACACCACGCCATCGTAGGACGCGGGATAGGACGGCTGGCTGCTGGCCTCGTTGCCGGCCGCGGCGACCACGATGATGCCCTTCTGCCGCACCGCGCTGAAGACATCCTGCGTAGCCTGGCTGTAGCCACCACCGCCAAGGCTCAGGTTGATCACCTGGGCCGCCTGCGCCGGCACCGTGCCGCTGTCGTTGGGCAGGCCGGCCGCGTAGCGCACGCCCTGCATGATGTCGTAGAGCGAGCCGGCGCCGGTGTTGCCCAGCACGCGCACCGGCATCACCTTGGCGTTCCACGCCACGCCGGCCACGCCCATGCCGTTGTTGCTCCTGGCGGCGATGGTGCCGGTGACGTGGGTGCCGTGAAAGCCGCTCGATGCCGGATCGGCCGGGCCGGGGTCGTTCGGGTCGGCATCAAGGCCATCGCCGTCGCCCGACGACAGGGTGTTCGACACGAAATCATAACCGGCCACGAGTTGGCCCTGCAGATCGGGGTGACTCAGCACCACGCCCGAATCGACCACGGCGACGATCACCCGGTTGCTGCCGGTGGTGATGTCCCAGGCCTGCGGCAGGTTGATCTGCGGATAGTGCCACTGGTAGCCGTAGAGCTTGTCGTCGGGCACCGCCGAGGTGCGCAGCAGGTAGTTCGGCTCGGCGTACTGCACATCCGGCCGCTTGCGCCAGGCCTTGATCGCACGGATCGTGTCGAGCCTGGCGGCCAGCGCCGTATTGGCGGCGCCGGTGGGCGTCAGCGTGGCGGCCGTGGCGCGTTTGATGTCGCCCGCCACCACGCCGAGTGCTTTCAGGCTGCGCTGGCGCTCGGCCGCGGTGCTGCCGATACCGACCAGCATCTCGCGCCCCCCGCCACCCGCCTTGATGGCCATGCCCATGCCCGCCGCCTGGGCGCGTACGCTGCTGGCACGCGCCGCGCCTTCGCGTGGCTTGAGAATCAGCTCGCCCGGCACGAAGCTGTCGAAGCGCGACAGCTGGCGCGTGCCGGCATTGCCGAGGCCGACGGTCATCACATAGGTCGATGCGCCCGAGGCCGCATAGACCCACAGGTAATAGCTGCCGGAGGCCGGCACGGTCAGCGACTCGGTCTTGCCGACGCCCTCCGAGCTGGCGACCAGATTGCCCTGGCTGTCGATGAGCCCGAGATCGAGATCGCCGCTGGTCTCGTCGCCGATCACCAGGTTGATGGCCTGGCCAGCCGTCAGGCTGACCTTGAACACATCGCTGACGTCGCCCGCCGTGTGCGACCGGCCATCCTTCCCCGCCAGCGCCTCGTTGACGTAGCCGCCGACGGTAGCGGGGTTGGGGATGGGCTGCGCGGTGACGAGCGTGTCGTTCGAGCGGGACGGCGCGTTCGGGTCGTTGCTGTCCCAGTCGCTGACGGCACCGCCACCGGCCGTGATCTCGCCGCGCAGGGTGGCGCTGCTCGGGGCCGGTGTCGGCTGTGGCGTAGGTTGTGGCTGGGGAGAGGGTTGCGGCGCCGGCTTGTCATTCTGCGGCGGCTTATCGCCGCCCCCTCCTCCGCCACCACCGCCACACGAGGCCAGGCTGGCGCTGAGCATCAGGGCCAGCACCAGCTTGCCGGCACGGGCAGGCCATCGTGCGGGCCTGTGGGTCGTTCGAGAGACTTCGGACATCGTGACTGCTCCAACAAGTACGGAATGCAACGCCGCGCGACCAGAGCTAAGCCAGCACACGGCGCAAACGGCGGGCGGAACGGGGGCCGGCCCAGGCGGGCGCCTCCCATGTCCAATTTATGCCATTTACATGGCCCGGGCGATTGCACCAGCAAAACCGCGCCACGGCAATCTAGGGCGCACCCTATATGGGGCACGCCCCAGATTGGCTGGCGTGGTGGTGGGCGCTAGCATGAGCCGACCTCCATTTGCCGGAATCGATCATGCAGGCCGTTTCTTCCTCACGCAGCCAGAACGACAGCAGTGCCGCCCAGGCCGTCTCCACCACGGCGGCTGGCGCCACGGCGGGACGCTATGCCGCCCACCCGCTGCAAACCCGCTCGGTGGACGTCTACGAGCGTTTCAAGCTGAACCAGAACGGCCAGCCCAACCCGAAGCTCGACCCGGCCGTCCGCAACGGCGTGATCGAGCATTACCAGCTCAAGCCAGCCGGCCTCAACAACGTCCCGCAGGGCGCGCTCAACGATTCTGCGTTACGTGCGCGCCAGTACATCCCGGCCGTCGAGCAGCTGACGCAAAAGCACACGCCGACCGGCCCTGCGGCCACCCGTCCGGCGGCCTGGGAGCAGGCAGCCCGGGCCGCCAACGGCGAGCGCAATGCGGTCATGAACGCGGTGCGCGCCAGACTGAGCCCCGAGGGCCTGGCCTTCTCGCGGCAACTGAAGGAAGAAGGCAAGACCTACGAAGACCTGGCAAGCCGCAGCCGGGGCAAGCTCAACAGCGAGATCCAGCAAGGCAAGTACCAGGGCGCGGCCACGCCCGAGGCGCTGGAAATCGAGGTCAACCGCCGTATCGTCAACAGTGCCGGCCGCTCCAACCCGCATGTGAACGAGATGGTGCAGGCCATGCACGGCGAAGGCCGGGCATTGACCGCCGTGCGCGGTATCGGGCGGGCCGCATTGGTGGTCGGCGCGGTGACCGACGGCGTCAGCCTCGCCCGCGCCGCCAGGCAGAGCGCGGACAGCCACGACTGGCACCCGCTGGGCCGCGAGGCCTCGCGCGTGACCGGCGGCTGGGTCGGCGCGGCACTCGCCGGTGCCGGCACAGGAGCGGTCGCGGGCTCCGTCGTACCGGGCCTCGGCACGGTCGGCGGTTTCGTGGTCGGTGCGGAGGCGGGTGCGATCGGCTACCATCTGGGCAGCCACGCCGCCCAGGCCGGCTTCGACGCCGCCACCCAGTAAATCCGCCCATGCCCAAGCCGGAACTGCTCGATTACGACCAAACCGCCATCTGGCAGACTCTCGCGCGCCCCGCGCTGCTCGGGCCGGACTGCGTCGCCAGGCAGCTCACGCCAGCGGGGCTGGCCGAGGTACGCGACGGCCAGGGCCGCGCATTGATGTTCAACAGCCTGGGGAGCGGGCCGGACGGCCTGCCCTGGGCCAGCTCCAGCAGCCGCCTGTGGTTTCTGCTGGGCGGCCAGTACCAAGGCGTATGGCAACCCGACGCGGGCTGGCAGCGCGAATACTGCTACGGCCTGCCCAACTGGCTGCCCCGCCTGTTTGGCATCGCCGATGGCCCTGAGCTGGCCTGGCTTGCCGCACACACTCCCGCCGGCGAAACGCTGCTGGCGCGCGCCCGGCAGAGCGGCATCGAGCAGCTCGGCATCCGCCTGCCAATGCTGGCGACCGGCGCCTGGCGCGAAGGTGCCTGGCTCAACCTGGTGGGATACACGCCCCGCCTGATGGACGACGACGGCAATCTGCAACGTTTCGGCGCCCCGGCCTGGCAGCGCATCCACATCGAAAGCGGCACGCTCGAAGCGCCAGGCCTCGCCCCGCCGCTACCCCAGCCATCCACCAGCCAGCACGACTGGATTGCAGAAAGCTGGCTGGCCACCGCCGCGCTCGGCCGCAGCCGCCTGCTGGTCGCCGGCCTGCTCGGCGGCGGCAGCCTGTGGGAGCTGGAGGATTTCGACGCGCAGCCGGGCGTATCGGATTACCTCGGCACGGCCTGCTACCTGTGGCATGACGGCGAGCTGGCGCTGTCCGACCTGATCGAGCATCACAGCCATCTCGCCAGCCTGACGATAGACGAGCTGCCGTGGCTCTACCTCGCCCCCAATCGCGGCTCGCTCGGCCGCAGCGACGAGCTGCTGCTGCAACGCGCCACCCCGGCAGGCCGCTGGGAACGGCACCGCCTCAGCATCGGCGGCATACGCGCCGACGGCCGCGTGCTCGATTTCCGCGTCAACTTCCATCGCCATGGGCGATTCTTCGCCTGCCTGACACAGCACTTCGTTGACACCAACGAACAGCAGACCTGCTGGCTCAGAAGCGAGGACGGCATCCGCTGGCTCGCGCTCGACACCCAGCTCGAAACAGCGCGCGCGCGTGACCAGCGCCAGTGGCAACATCTGACAGCCCTGGCGCAAGCCAGCAGCTAATGGCCCGCCTGGTACGCGGCCTGGCCAGGTCCGGCGCCCAGGCGGTACGAAACCCACCGTAACGGTGCCCAACTCACTGTCAAGCAAGCGCATCGCCGATCGAGTTGGCGGGGCATGCAGCAACCCACCGCCGGGTGGGCGAGTTGCGGACAGCCCGGTCGGGTGGCGTGGGCTATTTCCAGTCGATGAATACGAACTGGCCAAACGGTAGCTCCCAACTGACGCACAGCGGCCTGCCTTGCGCGTCCAGAACCACGTTGTCATTGCCGTCGCCATAGGCGTCGATACGCGTGGTGACGGCTGCAGGGACAATCCACGCCGTGTAGCAACCGGCACCCCAGCCAATGACGCTGGGCGCCTTGCGATAGGAGAAGGCAATGTAGCGGCCATCGGGGGACCAGCGCGGGCTCCTGACGTCGAACTTGGTTTCGGTCACATCGGTCACGGGAGCGGCATTGCTGCCGTCAAGATTGCTGGTCCAGACGTTGCCGTTCATGACCATGGCGAGTCTTCGGCCATCCGGGCTCGGCGCCAACGCGGTCGGCACGACACCGTTCGGCACCGCACCGAGCCTGTCGAGCTTGTTGAAACCCGCATCGGTGGTGTAAATAGCGCCGTCGACGTCGATGAACACAGGGCGATTGTCTGGCAACCACGTCGACAACGCCGGGCGCGAATATTCGGCCAGCAGCTGCCCCGTGGCATTGAAGATACGCACCGTCTTGGCGGCATCCACGTTCTCGAAACCCGGCTTGCGCCAGTCGAGCATCAGAAATTGGCCGTTTGGGGAGGGCAGCGGCCTACCCTTCGATTCGCCATCGACCTGCTCGGGAAAAAGCAATTCCCCACCCGCCGCGTTGTCTCCGTAGCGCTTGCTGAAGTAACGCATGTCGAGCGACACAGGGTCCCGCACGCTGTAGGTAACGGCCAGCACACCATCTGCCAGTGTCGCAAAATTGAGGGCGGCATCGGCCTCAGCCGCGTTGGCTGGCGACGTCTTGCTGTCATAGACCTTGGCCTGCACTCCCGTTTCGAGGTTGATCTTGTATATCGATCGGTTGTCGCCCGAGTAATAGAACGAACCGACGTACTTGCCTGGTGCCGGCGTCGGGTTACTTGGCCCGGGCTTGTTGTCCACTGGCGTCGGTGCGACGCCTCCCGTCGGAGCAGAATCACCACCTCCGCCGCCACCGCAGGCAGCCAGGCTGTGGGCGATTGCTGCGGCGAGCAGCGCGGTACGGATACGTTTCATGGCCATCTCCTGTCCTTGATACCAAAATAAAGGCTCCACCTAGGTGGAGCCTCAACACACGTATTGCTTCAGCCAGGCTTACTGATGCTTGGCAGCATTCTTCAGCGCATCACCGATCGAGTTGACGGCGTTGTTCATGGTGCTGGTCAGCATGTCCAGTACCTTGGATTCGGCATTCAGTTGCGAGCCCAGGGCATTGAATTTCTTGTCTGCTTCAGAACCCGTACCGCCAACAGCAGCGTTCAGCTGATCAGCCAGGCCCTTGACCTTGCCCATCTGCTTGTCGGCCGACTCACCCAGCGCCATGGCGATCTGCACAAACCAGCTCATACCGCCCGCAGCCGCACCACCGGCAGCACCACCCGCTGCGCCGGCTGCACCAGCACCTGCCGCGCCAGCGGTACCACCCGCACCTGCGGCTTGGGCACCCTCGCGGACCTTCTTGAAGATCTCTTGCGACAGCTGGTCCACAAACTGCTTGATGGTGCTCTCGATTTGCTGATCGACCGCGCCTTGAGCCTGTTGGCCAACCTGCTGCAGAACGCCTTGCAGTGCCTTGTCGACGATCTGCTGGATCTGGCCGGCAACCTGCTGCGGCATGCCTGCATGCTGGATCAGCTGCTTCACGGCATCCTTCACCGCATTGCCCACACCTTGACCCAGCGCGTTGCCGACAGCCTGGCCCAAGATGTTCATGCCGAAGTTGCCCATCAGGCTGCCGAAAATGCCGCCCAGACCACCAGCAGCACCGCCACCACCCAGAAGACCTACTGCTGCAGCTGCGATTTGAAACATTTTGTTGCTCCTTTATTCAGGTTAAAACAAATCACAATGTCATCTCAAGTTGTTTCGCCGGCGGTAATTTGTCTAACAAGCTGATTTAGCTGGCTTCAACACGGTCCGGCAGCGACGGTTCGCATTACAGACTTTTTGCAGAGCAGTCACAATCTAGGGCGTGCCCTAGCTAGGGCCTACCCTATATGGGGCGCGCCCTAGCTTATGCAGATGCCGAAATACGGCTTTAATCCGCTCCGTAATAGCGATTGCCCAGGCAGTTTCTGGAAAATATTTTTTCTTTTAGTGAAATTATCAATCTGCTTCAGGAGATATAAGATGACCGCAGCCGTAGGCTTCGCCGCCGTCGCCGTGATCGGCAACACCACGCCAAGCAACCCGACCAACGCCAGCACCCGCATGGAAAATGGTCGGGCGGTGTTCCAGAACGACAACTACAAGATCGACATGGGCGACGACAATACCGTCCACATCCACAACAAGAAGACCGGTGAAGACTACCTGGTGCATGGCGACCCGCACGTGAACGTCGACGGCCAGCACGCCTTCGATTTCTGGGGCACCACCAGCTTCAACCTCGACGACGGCACCAAGCTGACGATCAACACCACCGATGCCGGCAATGGCATGACGCTCGCGTCCAAGGTCACCATCACCAACGGCGACTACGGCGTACAGGTGTCGGGCGTGGACACCAAGACGCGCGGCGATCTCCAGTTCAACGAAACCACGGCCAACGGCTGGCTGATGGATGCCCAGGTGGACGACGGCAACCAGCTCTACGAAAACCCGACGGGCAAGGGCTTCGTCGCCGTGGACGATAACGGCCATGTGCGCGAGGTGAACCAGCAATACATCAACGAGACCGACCTGCAGAAAGGCGGCGCGCTCAAGGACAAGTACGCCGATGCCTTCAAGCAGCTGTCGAGCCTGCTCTCGATCTCGTTCTTCGGCGGCTTCATGCAGGGTTTCATGCAAGGCCTGCAGCAAAGCCAGAACACGCCGCAGGACAAGCCCGTCCACCGGCCGCGCCCTGACATGCACATCATGCAGCCGCAGGCGCAGAACAATGACTTTGCCGCGTTCGCGCTGATCATGACGCGCGACCTGGGCCAGATCGCCGATCTGCGCGCCGTATTCAACCGCTGATCTGCTTTTCCCTGAGCGCGCCGGGCACTCGCCCGGTGCGTGCTTTTTTCATGGACAACGGCCGCTAGGGTGCGCCCTAGATTGTTGCCGGCCGCCATTTTCGCTTGAATCACGGCATCGACATCGTCGGCCTGCCCTCGGCCCTGGAGCTCCGCCATGCACAACGTCAGCCTCAATCCCTCTTCCGCCACCGCACGCGGCCGTGGCAGCGATGACCTGTACACCGTGCAGCACGGCGACACACTGTCCGGTATCGCCGCGATGCACGGCGTCTCGCTCGCCAGCGTGGCCAGCGCCAACCCGCAGCTGCGCGACCTCGACCGCCTGGCGGTCGGCCAGGCCATCCGGCTGCCGCAGGCGGCGCCGCACGGAGCGCCTTACACGGTGAAGCAGGGCGACACCCTATGGGACATCGCCAAGCGGCAAGGCCTCTCGGTCAGGGAGCTGGAGGCCGCCAACCCGCAGCTCAAGGCCGACCGTTTCGAGCGGATTTATCCGGGTGACGTGCTGAGCCTGCCGCCGACGCAACACCAGCATCCCGCTGCCGCGCCAGCGGCCAGCACTACGCCCGCACCGCCGCTCAAACAGGTAAGGGATGCGGTAACGCATGGCCTCGACCAGGCACAGCGGCAGTTGCAGGCCCTCGCCCGCGACGCCCGCCATGCCATGGACAAATTACAGGCCCCGGCCGCCAGGCCGGTGCAGCCGCCGGCAGCGGCCACCCCGGCACGCCAACCGCTGCCAGCCGCCAAGCCCACACCGGCCGGCACCTTGCGGCTTGGCAACAATCAGGCGCTCGAAGCCACCATCCGCGCCGCCGCCGCACGCACCGGCACGACGCCGGAAGCGCTGGCCGCCGTGATCGACGCCGAGGCCGGCAAGAAAACCTTGCGCGTGCCGCTCATGAAGGCCAATGGCACGCCGCTGCTCGACAAGCACGGCAAGCCCGCGATGCAAAAGGTGCAGGTGTGGGACGCAAGCTCGCACAACGCCAGCGGTGCCGCCGGGCTGACGCAGTTCCTCAAGGGGACCTGGCTCAACGAGGCGATGCGCCCGGGCACCTTCCTCAACCAGAAGGCCATGGAACACGGCTGGGTGCGTATGGAACAGGACGCCAAGGGCCGCCAGCACCCGCAATTCGTGCTCGCGGACGGCAAGACCACGAGCGAGCCCTTCGCCAAACGCCATCTCCACGACGCGAACGTGCAGGCGCTGCTGGCCCAGCGCTTTGATGCCGGGTGGTCGATCAATGCCGCGGCCGACTACGGCGCACGCAATCTCGCCCTGCTCGACAAGGCCGGCTTCAAGCTCGACGGCCTGAGCGCCGGCGAACGTGCCAAGCTGATGTACCTGATGCATCATGAGGGCGAGGGCAACGGCCCGCGCTTCATCCAGGGCACGCTGGATGAGATGCCCAAGGGCCGGTTCGCCTCGTCGGAGGCGCGCTTGAAGTCGATTTTTGCGCAGCAGGTGGGTTCATCGGAAGCCAACAAGATGATTGATGATGCCAGCGGGGACGTGCAACTTGCCTATCGGAAGTGGCTCGGTGGCTACATTGACAGCAAGATCCGGCTTGAACGATTTGGCGATGTCAAGGAGAGCCCAGATTTGAACGACATTCTGGCCAGAGTGGGTGGCCAAGCCATAGGAAAGCCCAAGCAGTGATGCTGGCACTGAAATTGAAAGCATCCATCCGTGGCCTGCCAGGGGCTTGGGTATTGCTGTTGGCCGCCCTGGCAGCCCATGATCCGGCGCAAGCGGCCCCGGTATGCCGGCAAGACGATGCGCTACCCACGGCAAACGGTGTGCTGCGGCGCCTGCGGTGCACCGATGCGGAGTTCCCCACCATCGATAGATGGGAGCTGGATGGGCAATTGCTGCTTCAGGGCCCGTACCCGATCGGCCGCGAAACGCGGGATGACAGCAAACGGCTCTATGTGCTGTCATCCGCCAGCTCACCCCGCACGCACTGCACCGAAAACCTGTTCCTGCTCGACCTCAGCACGACCCAGCCACGCGTCTTCCGCTTCGGCGTGCGTCATGCCTGCAACGACTACCACTGGGCCTCGTGGGGCAAGCAGCGCAGCGTGATCGCGATCAAGAACAACGTCCGCTTCGTCTACGCCAACGGCCGGCTTACGCCGCCCAGGCACGACGTGGCGCTGATGGAAAAGCTGCAGTTCTCGGCCTACGGCGGCAGCAATGTGTTCGAAGAGATCGTGCCGTTCGCCGAGGAGATCACGCCCGCCGCGCCGGACAAGTGAGCCGGCTGGGGGCCGCGCCCGGCGCCCGCTACAGCCGGGCTGGAAGCCGCGTCAGTACTGGCCTGCAGCCCGCTAGGGTGCGCCCTAGATTGTCCGACAGGGGCAAGACGCGGTTCAATAGCCAGCAACGGTCGCAACAGTGGCCGACCCTTCTGTTTCTGGAGTCTTGACCATGATCCGCTCTGCCAATCTGGGCGCGGCGGCCCCGCTTGGGGCGTTCGGCGGGATTGCCGCCACGCCCTTATCGCAGCTGGCCCACGATGCCACGGCGATGAACCGTCTGCTCGCGACCGATGTCTGGCGCGGCCAGGCTGGCGAATTGCGCATGCTGCAGGCCAATGTGCCGGCCGACGTCGCGCTCGCTGCGCAGTGGGTACTGGCGCCATTGCAGGCGGGATGAGCGAGGTCCTCGCCGCCCCCGCCCTGCTCGATTCCGCGCGCCGGCTGGCGGCGGCGCTGGCCGTGCTCGACGCACGCGGCCAGGCGGCGGCCTTGCTCGCGCGCGTGGCCGCCGACATGGGGCCGGGCTGCTTCCCGCTGTTCATCAAGCTGTTCTGCATCGTCGGCGAGAGCCGTGATCAGGCCGCCAAGCGCCAGCTCGCGCGCGCCATGGGCGATCTGCTACGTGCCGGCGCCACGCCGGCCGGGCCGCTCAACGGCTGGGGCGAAGCCGATGCACCGGGTTTCACGCGCGGCCTGTTCGGCGCGATGGGGCGGCGCAAGCTCGACCCGGTCGCCTATCTGTGCGCCTGGTATAGCCAGACCACCGACCGGCCGCAGCTCGACGCCGCCACCTTCGAGCGCGCGCTGACGCAGTGCCTGGCGGTGATGGCCGCCGACCCGCAGGCCTGCGCGCTGTACCGCGACAAGCTGCTCAACGATGCCGCGACGCTGCCCGACGGCAGTGTCAACGAGGCGACCCGCTCGCGCCTGCGCGCGCTGGCGCTGGCCTGGGGCGTAGGCCTGGCGCCCGCCCGGGTCGCCACGCTGCTGCTGCACCCCGACCGCAGCCCGGTGCCGTTCGAGGTGGTGCAACAGGCAATCGCCGATGCCGGGGTGGCGCCGTGAGCCAGGAAGATGCCGGCGACAAGACAGAGCTGCCCACGCAGAAGAAGATCAAGGATGCGCGCAAGGACGGCAACGTTGCCAAGAGCAAGGAGCTGACCAGCACGCTGGTGGTGCTGGCCTGGCTGCTGAGCTTCGCCACGCTGTCGAACTATGCGGCCAGGCGTTTCGCCACGCTGTTCGACACGGCGGCGGCGGCGGTCGCCCATCCGGGCCTCGCCGGCATGGCGCAGGTCGGCGAGGCCTCGTTGTGGACGCTGCTGTCGGTATCGCTGCCGCTGCTGCTGATCGCCATGGTGTTCGGCGTGCTCGGTGATTTCTTCCAGGTCGGCGCGCTGCTCGCATTCAAGAAGATCAAGCCCGACGCCTCACATATCAACCCGGCCTCGGGCTTCAAGCGCATGTTCTCGATGGACAACCTGTTCGAGGTCGCCAAGGCCATCCTCAAGACTGCCGTGCTGCTCGCCATCGGCTGGACCGTCATCAAGCAGAACCTGCCGCAGATCATGGCCCTGCCGCAGGGCAGCGCCGGCGATGTCGCCACGGCGATGGGCAGGCTGATCTTCAAGCTCGGCAGCTGGACGGTGTTCGTGTTCCTGCTCGTCTCGCTCGGCGACATCGGCTACCAGCGCTTCTCCTGGCTCAAGAAGCTGAAGATGAGCCGGCGCGACATCAAGCAGGAAATGAAGGAGCAGGAAGGCGACCCGATGATCAAGCAGCAGCGCCGGCAGCTGCATCAGGAATGGGCCAACCAGAACAGCCTGGCAGCGGTGCGCAAGGCCCGTGCGCTGGTGGTCAACCCCACCCACATCGCCATTGCGCTGTACTACGAGCCCGGCGAGACGCTGGTGCCCATCGTCACCGCCAAGGGCGAGGACGACATGGCGCTGCGCATGCGCGAGGAAGCCGAGAAGGCCGGCGTGCCCATCCTGCGCAACGTGCCGCTGGCACGCGATCTCAACGAACGCGTCGCGCTCGACGACTACGTGCCGGCCGACACCTTCGAGGCGATCGCCGAAATCCTGCGCTGGGCCGACCAGGTGCGGCGCGGCGAGCTGCGGGCCGGGCATGACGGCACGGTGGAGATGCCGCTGCCGGGCCATCCGCAAACGGAAGGGAAGTCATGATGAAGCATTTTCTGTCAGCCTGCGGCCTGCTCGCCGTCTGTGCTTGCGGCACGATCCAGACGGCGCCCCCCAACGCAAGGCTGGAGGCGGCCTCACTCGACGGCGCCCGGCGCAGCCATTGCGAAGCCGTGCCGAGCCTCTACAGCGGCTTCAGCTACGACATGTGCGCCAGCCTGCTGGCCCGGCCGGGCGAAATCGGGCAGAACACCGCGAGCCTGCTCTATCTGCTCGATGCGCCGCTGAGCCTCGCCGCCGATACCGTGATACTGCCCTACACGCTTTACCAGCAGGCCAGCCACGGCAATGTCATGCTCAAGCGCCAGGCACAGTGATCGCGCCACAGCAAGCTGCGCGGCAGTTCAGTTTTCGTTCATCGGCCGCGGCTTATCGTGGGCACCACAGCAGGACGCCATCCCGGCAGCCCGCGCTGATGCCAACCATTACCGACCTGGAGTCAACCATGAACAAACTGCTCGCTGCCCTGATCGCTTCCGCTTTTGCCGCTGTTTCCTTCTCCGCCGTGGCCGCTGACGCACCGGCTGCCGATGCCAAGGCTAACGAAGCCAAGCCCGCTGCCGAACAAGCGGCCAAGCCGGCCAAGAAGGCACACAAGAAGGTAGCCAAGAAGGCTGAGAAGAAAGAAGAGAAGAAGGAAGAAGCGAAGCCTGCCGAAGCTGCCAAGCCGGCCGCTGACGCCAAGAAGCAATAAGGTTTCACGCCAGCGCGCGGGGGCCCTCCGTTCCGCGCAAGGGCAAACAACAAGCCCGGTGCCTACACACCGGGCTTGTTGTCGTTTGGGCGTCTGGCAGCAGATCGCGGGCAATCGCGTTACAGCCTGGATGCCTTTGCCCAGCGCAATCCAGGGCCGGCATGGTCACGGCCCCAGGGCATTCAGTACCGGGCACCCCGATCACCGCCCATCCCGGATTCCACTGCGCGCCATCCGGGCTACCGGCGTCGATCGACGATACGGGGCCGGCACGCATCGTTAATACCACTCAGCGTGGCGATGGCGGCCATGCTGTAGCCTGGATGCAGCCGCCAGGCGGAATCCAGGGCCGGCCCCCTCCCTATCGGCTCGAAACGCCGCTGTGCCCCACTGCCGCTACCTCAATCTTGCCTGACGCGTACTACCCCCCCCCGGCTACCTCGCACCCAGGCGCCGGGAGCGGTGATCCCCCGCTGGCCGTCAGGGTATTCAGTCCATGTTCATGGCCAGGGGCGTAGGGTGAACACTACAGCAGTACGCCATCCAGGCGATCCGTACTGTTGCCCCATCGTAATGATATGGAGTCCATCATGAAAAAACTGCTTGCAACCCTGATCACCGCCGCCTTTGCCGCGGCGTCGTTCTCGGCCGTTGCTGCCGGCAACTCAGCGACCGACACCCAATCCGTTACCGAACAGGCGGCCAAACCGGCAGCGAAGGCGCACAAGAAGGACAGCCAGGACTGCAACAAGGTAAGCCACAAGAAGGGTGAGAAGCAGCCCGCCGAAGCAGCACCGGCGGCACCAGCCATCCCTTCTGCGCCAGCCACGCAGGCCAAACCGGCGCCTGACGCCCAGAAGTAGTTAGCGCCTCGCGCATGACCCAACCCGGTGCATCGGCACTGGGTTTTTTATCGCCCGCGTTCAGCCCGGCGGTGGCGGTGCGGCGCCGGGCCGTAGCCCGGATGCAGCCGCCAGGCGGAATCCGGGGCTGGCGCCGGCAAAACGACGATCAGCGCGCTCAGCGTGGTGCCGGCGGCAACACCTGCTGCAGGCTGCCCAGCAGCCCGCGATTGTCGGCGACATGATCCGCAACGAACTGCACTACCGTCCCCAGCCCCAGCATCACGATCCACAGGCTGAACCAGGCCTTGATCGGCATCGACAGCGAGAACACGTTGAGCTGCTGGGCGAAGCGGTTGACGAGGCCCAGCGCCAGGTCGACGATGCTCATCACCACCAGCGCCGGCGCCGCGAGCAGCAGCGACAGCACGAGCAGGTGGTCGAAGCGCTCGATGAAGAACAGCTCGCCGGCGCGCGTGAGCTCGGGCAACGGGCTGGCCACGGGCCACACGCGGTAGCTCGTCAGCAGCAGTTCGAGAAAGACCATCAGCCCGCCCGACGACACGAACAGCCACGAGGCGAAGCGCGACATGAAGGCCGACGTCAGCGACACCTGGTGGCCGGCGATCGGGTCGGCGATCTGCGCGGTGGTGGTGCCGACCTTGGTGTCGATCATCTGGCCGGCCGTCTCGATGGCCCAGAACACGATGCTGAAGCTGTAGCCCATCACCACGCCGAGGAACAGCTCCTTCAGCACCACCGGCACCAGCGCGAGCCCGGCGAGATCGCCGACCTGGATCGTGCGTGCGATCAGCGGGTAGACGATCAGCGCCAGCGCCACCAGAAAGATGTTGCGCGTCATGGCCGGCAGCGTCTCCTGCGTCAGCAAGGGCAGCACCATGAAGGCCGCCGCCAGCCGCGGCACGGCGAGCGCGAAGCCCATCACGCCGGCCTGCAGCACCTGCCAATCGTTCACCGCACCATCCTCGGGAAATCGGTCAGCAGCCTGTCCGAGAACTGGTACAGCGTGCCGCCAAGCAGCGAGGCCGTGGCCAGCAGCGTGACCACGATGGCGAAGAATTTCACCGCGTACAACAGCGTCTGTTCCTGGATCTGCGTGACCGCCTGGATGATGGCCATGATGAGGCCCACGGCCGAGGCCACGATGATGGGCGGCCCCGACAGCACGAGCACGATCCACAGCGCCTCGCGCGTGAGCTGGACGACTTCGTTGGAGATCATCGGCCGGTCTCCTGCGGCAAGGGGGCGGCGCTCATCGGTAGGTCAGCACCAGGCCGTGCACGATCTTAGACCAGCCGTCGAGCACCACCACCAGCAGGAGCTTGAACGGCATCGAGATCGTGGTCGGCGACAGCATCATCATGCCCATGGCCTGCAGGATGTTCGATACGACGAGATCGATGATCAGGAAGGGCAGAAAGATCAGGAAACCGATCTGGAACGCCGCGGTGAGCTCGCTCACGGTGAACGCCGGCACCACCACGATCAGGTCGCGGTCGCTCAGCAGCGCGCGGTCCTGCTCCTCCAGCAGGCGCTGCGCGGTTTTCAGGAAAAAGCGGCGCTCGGCGTCGGCAGTGTGGCGGATCATGAAGTCGCGCAGCGGCTCCTTGGCCTGGTCCACCGCGTTCATCAGGCTGGAAAGCTCCATCTTGCCGCCCAGGCCCTGCTCCTTGGCGATCGCCGACATCTTGAGCCCGACCGGGTACATCACGTAGATCGACAGGATGATGGCGAGCCCGTTGAGCACCATGTTCGGCGGCGTCTGCTGCAGGCCGAGCGCGTTGCGCAACAGGCTGAACACGACGACCAGCTTGGTGAACGAGGTCACCATCACGGCGATGTAGGGGATCAGCGCGAGGCCGACGACCGTGGCGAGAATCAGCCCCGGCGAGAGATTGCCGAGCTCCATCAGGCCTTGTCCGTAATGCGCACGCCAAGCCAGTCGCCGAGCCGCACCAGCTCGCCGCGCGCCACCGGACGGCCATTGGCGCGCACCAGCAGCTCGGCCTGATCGAGCGGCCGGCCCAGGTCGATGACCAGGCCCGGCTGCAGCCCGGCAAGCTCGGACAGGGGCAGGTCGAGGCCGGCCAGCTCGACGCTGAGCCGCACCGGCAGCTGGGCGGTGTCGATCAGCGGTGCGAGCGGGCTCACGCCGGCCAGCGCCGGGTCGTCGGACACGGTATCGTGGAACATGGGGGTCTCCTGTTGTAGATGGGAAATCGCGTGGCCGATCACCAGGCGGCCGCCATCGAGGCGCAGTGCCAGCCGCTGCTCGCCCAGGCACAGCACGGCGTGCTCGCGCGTGGCAAGCTCGCGGCCGGGCAGCAGCAAGACGGCGCCGGGACCCAGCGCCGACAGCTCGGCGGCGCTCAGCATCTGGCTATCGAGCTCGATCGAGAACGGCATGGGCAGGTCGTCCATGCCATCCAGCACGGGCGGCACGGCGGGCAGATCGGGCCAGCTCTGGCGCGCGGGCCAGGCCAGCACGCCACGCGCGACGACGCGGCCGTGGTGCTCGACGCTGAAGCCCGCCAGCCAGTCGTCGTCCGCCGGCGCGAGCATGGGCCCGGCGGCATCGACAAGCGGCTCGACATCGAGGCCCAGTGCGGCGCGCAGGCCATCGACGAGCGGCGCGTACTCGACCGCCCAGGCCAGTTGCCGCGCCCAGCCAGCCAACGCCCACCAGCCGTGCGCCGGGCAGCCGGCAAAGCCGTGGCACTGGTCGACGCGCAGCCAGGCATGCCGGGCGTCGGCCCGCAGCGCCATCCACGCGCCGGCCTGGGCGGCGGCGGCCTGCCAGCGCCAGCTGTAGCGCTCGCCGTGCTCGTCGGTGAATGGGGTCGCGTCCCGTCGCAGCAGCGCGTTGCGCCAGCCGCAGGCGGCTTCATCGAGTGCGGGCAGCGCCGCCCACCAGGCCGGGCTTGGCATCGCGGGCGCGTTCATGCGAGGTGCCTCGCCGTCATGCGGATCAGCTCGGCGAGCGAGCGCGCCTGCATCTTGTCCATCATGCGCGCGCGGTGCAGCTCGACGGTCTTGATGCTGATGTCGAGCTCGTCGGCGATGGTCTTGTTGAGCTTGCCGGCCACCACGCGGTCGAGCAGCTGGCGCTCGCGCAGCGACAGCGCGGCGATGCGCCCGGCCACCGGGTCGGGCTCGGCCTCGGGCGCCAGCGCATCGCGGATGATGTCGAGAATGTGCTGGTCGGAGAACGGCTTTTCAAGGAAATGGCTGGCGCCCTTGCGCATCGCCTCGACCGCCATCGGCACGTCACCGTGCGCGGTCATGAACACCAGCGGCAGCGCCAGCTTGCGCTTCGCCAGCTCGTCCTGCAGCTGCAGCCCGCTCATGCCCGGCATGCGGATGTCGGACAGCAGGCAGGCCGGGCCCGCCGGCAGGCTCGCGGCCAGAAAGCACTCGGCCGACGCAAAAGCCTCGACCGCATAGCCCTCGCCTTCGAGCAGGAACACCAGCGAGAAGCGGAAGTCGTCGTCGTCGTCGACCAGGTAGACGCGCCCCGTCATGCCGCCTCCGTCGCGCACGGTAGCGTGAAGCTGAAGGCACAGCCCACATCGGCGTTGTTGTCGAAGGTCAGCATGCCGCCGTGGTATTCGATCAGCGAGCGGCACAGCGCGAGGCCGATGCCCAGGCCCTCTGCCTTGGTGCTGTAGAACGGGTTGAACAGCCGCTCCTGCGCCTCGGGGCCAATGCCGGCGCCGCTGTCGATCACGCTCACGCGCACCAGGCCATCTTCGGCGCGCAGCGCCACGAGCCGCAGGAAGCGCGCATGCAGGGGCGCGTCGGCCATGGCCTCGATCGCGTTCTTGATCAGGTTGAGCAGCACCTGCTCGACCATCACGCTGTCGGCCAGCGGCCATGGCAGCTCACGCTCGATGTCGAGCGTGACGCGCACGCGGTGGGCGGCGGTGTCGAGCGCCATCAGCCGCGTCACGCCACGAATCAGCGTGGCCACGTCGAGCGGCTCGCGGCGGGGCTCGCGACGGCGCACGAACTCGCGCACGCGGGCGATGATGGCATTGGCACGCTCGGCCTGCAGCCGTGTCAGCGCCAGCGCCTGCAGCATCTCGCCGCTGGCCTGCGTCTGCTTGATGCGGCGCTCGATGCCGGCGACCAGGTTGATGATGGTGGCGAGCGGGTGCTTGAGCTCATGCGCGAGCACCGAGCTCATCTCGCCGACCGACATGTCGCGCGTGGCGAAGAACAGCCGCTGCTGGTTGACCTGACGGTGGCGCTCGATATCGACACGATCGCTGATGTCGGTCAGCGTGAACAGCCGCGCCGGCTCGCCCTGCCACAGCACGTCCTGCGCGTGTACGCGCAACCAGCGGTCGGCCGGCAGGTAGCGCAGGTCGAGCTGCACCTCCTCGTCGAAGGCGGCGGCGCCGAGCTGCTCTTCTATCCATTCGAGAAAACCGGCCTCGCCGGCGGCCGCGAACACCGCGTCGAAAGCCGGATTGCGGTAGCGCACGCGGCCCGTGGCGGGCTCCAGCACGCACACCAGCGTATCGAGCAGCGACACCAGCATGGCAGTACTGTCGGCGACGCGGCGGCGCTCGGGAAAGACCAGCGTTTGAGCGGTGCGGTTGGCTTGCGGCGTCATCGTGACGGCTCCTCCAGGATGTCCCATAAGGCAGTGGTGCGGATCTCGCTGTTGAGCCGGCCCAGGCCACGCGCGGCGAAACGCCCGGCGAGCTCGGTGCTGGCCTGGCGCAGGCTGGCAGCGACGCGCGGCGAGGCAGTGGCGATGTCGAGGTGCCAGCCGCCGGCTTCGCGCGTCAGCGTCAGCGCGGTCTCGCCGAACCAGTCGGCGGACAGCGTCAGGTGCACGCGCTGCTGGCCGTCGCGATCGGGCTCGGCAATCAGCATGCGTTCGACCGCCGCCATCAGCATCTCGGCGGGCGGCAGCGGGGGCGCGGCGTGGGCCTGCGGCGACGCGGCCAGCGCGGTCAGCGGTAAAGGCTGGAGCGGCGCGATGCCGCCGTCGGGTGCCTCGTCGCGCCGGTGGGCACGCTGCGCCATGGCGTATGTCGAGCGCTGGGCGAGCTGGCCCGCCTTCAGTGCCGGCGCGGCGGGTTTCGTGGCTGGCGCCGTGACAACGGTTGGGTGAGCCGCGCCGGGCCCGGCGCTGGGCGCTGCATCGGCCGACATGGCGGGGGCGGCGGCCGGTCTGGGCGCCACGGTCGGCGGCGTGTCGGTGCCGCCATCCTGGCCCGGCAGCGCCAGCTCTGCGGGTGAAGCAGCGGGGCGCGCGTCGGCAGCCGATGCCGTGTGTGGCATCGCCGGCTGCGGGGCGGATTCGTGACCGGGCGCGGGCTCGGCGCCACCAAGCAGCGCCCGCCAGGCAGCCATGTCGCGCGCCGGCATCGTCTCCCGGCCGGGCAGTTGCGGCCGCTCGCCCAGGGCCAGCAGCGAGATCATGTCTGCGGCTCCCGCGCGCGCTCGGCGAGCACGCGGTCTTCGAGCTCGGCCTCTTCGTCCAGCGCCTCTGCCACATCCTGCTGCCGCTGCCACGCCCGATGCCGCACCTGCAGGCTCTCCATCTTGCGCCGCGCCGTGTTGAGCTCGCCGCGCGCCACCGCCTCCTGCGCCTGCGCCGCCGTCACCTGCTCGCGCGCCTTCACCAGCCGCTGGCCGGCCGCATCGAGCACGCGGCGCGCCGCTTCGAGCCGCTGCTCGCGGCTTTGCAGATTGCGGGCGCTGCGGGTTTCGAGCGGCTGCTGCTGCAGATGCCGGTAGTTGGATTCGAGCACATCGATCTCGCGCTCGACCCGCGACACCGCCTCGCGCGCCAGCGCCACCTCGCGCCGGGCCTGGGCCAGCGTGCGCTCGGCGGCCTGCACGCGGTGTTCGCGCAGACGCTGCAGCGGCAACAGTTGCCAAGGTTTCATGATAGGGCCCCCCGCAGCGAGGCGAGCGCGGCCTCGTAGGCCACGACATCCTCGGCACGCTGGCGCAGGTGCGCGAGCAGCGCCGGGCGGCGTGCGATCGCCTCGTCGGCTTCGGCATCGCTGCCGGGCTGGTATTCGCCGAGCTGCACCAGCAGCTCGATGGACTGGTACTTCGCCAGCAGGCGCCGCGCACGCTCGGCATCGTCGCGATGCTGCGGCGGGGCGAGCCGGTTGAACAGGCGCGAGGCACTGGCCAGCACGTCTACCGCCGGATAGTGGTTGGCGTTGCCGAGCTTGCGCGACAGATAGACGTGGCCATCGAGAATCGAGCGGGTCTCCTCGGCGATCGGGTCGGCCTGGTCGTCGTCGTCCATCAGCACCGAGTAGAAGGCCGTGATCGAGCCGCGTGCGCCGTTGCCGGCGCGCTCGAAAACCTGCGGCAGCGCCGAGAACACCGAGGGCGGAAAGCCGCGCCGCGTCGGCGGCTCGCCCACCGCGAGGCCCACGTCGCGCAGTGCGCGCGCAAACCGCGTGACCGAGTCGATCATCAGCAGCACGCGCTTGCCCTGGTCGCGGAAATACTCGGCCACCGCGGTGGCGGCGTAGGTGGCGCGCGCACGTTCGAGTGCCGGCCGGTCCGAGGTCGACACGATCACCACCGAGCGCTTGAGGCCCTGCTCGCCCAGGGCATCATGCAGGAACTCGCCGACCTCGCGCCCGCGCTCGCCCACCAGCGCGATCACGTTGACGTCGGCCGAGGCACCGCGCGCAAGCATGCCAAGCGTGGTGCTCTTGCCGCCGCCGGCCGCGGCGAAGATGCCGAGCCGCTGGCCCTCGCCGCAGGTCAGCAGGCTGTCGACCACGCGGATGCCGGTAGCGAATGGCCGCGTCACCGGTTGGCGTTCGAGCGGGCTCGGCGGGTCGTTGTACAGCGGCACCTGGCATTCGGCCTGCGGTGCCGGGCGGCCGTCGAGCGGCGCGCCGTTGGCATCGAGCACGCGGCCGAGCAGCGCCGCGCCGGCCGGAAAGGTCTGGGTGCGGCCGGTGGCGTGCACGCGGGTTTCCGACGACAGGCCCTGCAGATGGCCCAGCGGCGTCAGCAGCACCTGGCCGCTGGCGAGCCCGACCACCTCGGCATCGAGCGTGGCGCCCGAGGCCGGGTCTTCCAGCCGGCACAACTCGCCCACGCGGGCACGCACGCCGCTGGCGCGGATCAGCGTGCCCTGCGCGGCCTGCACGCGGCCCACCACGGCCAGCGTGTCGGCCTCGCGCAGGCTCGCTTCCAGCGACAGCACGGTATTCGCGAGATCGTTGCGCATGTGCTAGCGCCTTCCCTGCAGGGCGCTGCTGAGCAGGCCGATCAGCCCCACCGGCAACAGCGCCATCCATTGCGGCAGGCGCAGCAGCCAGCCGGGCTCGGGGCGGCTCAGCGCCACGCCGACGAAGACCACGGCAAAGCCGATCCACAACAGCGAGATGAAATTCACCATCGGCGCCAGGGCACCGTTGCCGCGCTGGCGCGCGCCCCACAGCAGGGCCAGCGCCGACAGCGCGAGCACCACCGAAACCAGGTGCCAGCAGGCGAACAGCAGCCATTTCATCTCGTCGGAAAAGGCCGACGCCAGCAGCGGTCGGGTGATTTCGAGGCTGCCGACGACGATGTGGACCAGCGCGGTCAACAAGGCCAGCACGGCAGCGAGCAGCAAGAGTCGATTCATGGCGTCACTCTCCCTTAAACGATATTTGGGCACCACGGCGCAGCGCGAGCTCAAGCGCGGCGAGCTGGGCTTCGAGCGTGGCGTGCACGGTGCCGAGTTCCGATTCGACGACGGCGTCGAGCAGCTGCAGGCTGTCGTCCGCCACGCCGTGGATGTCCTCGATGGCAGGCCAGGCCTCGCGCCAGCGCATGAGCTCGGTATCGAGCCGCGCCAGGTTGGCGGGATGCACGCGCACCTTGATCGCACTCGCGCCGCGCAACGCGCGCAGGGCCTCGCGCGCGGCATCGAGCGGCAGACGGTCGAGCGGCAGGCTCGGCAGCAGCTTGCGGATGCCGGCCAGCACCAGCCGCACCAGCTCGTCATCGAGCTGGTCGAGGTGGCGCTGCGCCTGTTGCTCCGCCTCGCGGTACAGGCCATGCACGGCCGCCAGCCCGTCGCGATAGCCCTGTTCGTGCGCATCGGCGCGCAGCCTGGCGCAGTCGGCCCGTGCAGCCGCGCGCATGGCCTCGGCCTCGTCGCGGGCGAGCGCCAGCAGCGCCTGGGCATCGGCCAGCGTCGCGGCCTCGGCGGCCGTCAGCCAGCGCCTTTCGAGCGACAGCTCGTGGCCCAGCAGGGGCAGGCGCACGGCGAAACTCATGGCACCATCCCGATGGCTGGCAACAGGCTGTCCAGACCCGGCGGGCAGATGCCGCCCGGCACCATGGCGTCTTCGCCGAACACGGCCCGCGCATGCTCGGCCCAGCCCGACCCCTGCGCCGCGATTGCCTGCGCCAGCAAGGCGTGCCCGGTTTCGGCAACGGCCGCAGGCTCCGGCAGGCTCTCGGCCGGTGCGGTGATGGCGAGCGCTGGCAGCGCCAGCGCCGTGCGGTAGCCGTCGGCACCGAGTGCCTGCATCAGCCGCTGGCGCGGCTCGCGCGCCACCACGCGGCGCAGCGCCGGCGCCCAGTAGGCGAGCCCGACGCGGCCGGCCGCCTGCAGCCAGTCGATGCGGCTCGCCAGCGGCGGCAGCGCGTATTGGGGCGGCGTCACCGCGGGCAGCGCGAGCGCACGGCTCAGCACGCGGCTCGCCAGCCCCCGCTGCCGGGCCAGCTCGAACAGCTCGCCGGCCACGCCGTCAAGCGCCCCGGCCTCGGCGAACCGGCCCGGCGACATGGCAAGCAGGGCCAGGCTCATAGCGCGGGTTCCGCCTTGTCCTGCGCCGGCTTACCTGGTGCCGGCTTTTTGCGGCCCAGGCGCAGCCTGAGCCGGGCCAGCGCGTCCTGCACGCGGCTGCGGCGCGAGGCGGCGATGGCCCCCACGCCGGCCACCATGCCGCCCGCGATCAGCGCCGCATCGTCGCCCCAGCGCGGCGGCATGGCCGCGACCTTGACGCCGGTACTAAGGTTCGGGTCAGCCGCAAACAGCGTCACCGTCACATTGTCGTAGGGCAGCCCCTGCACGCTGTTGACGACGAGCGCCTTGATTTCGGCCACGTGGTTGCCGATCTTGGCGTCGGGCCGGTGCTTGATGAATACCGAGGCGGACGCAGGCTTCGGCTTGTCGTCGAGGATGTCCTTCTCCGGCAGCGACAGGTGCACGCGCGCGACGATCACGCCATCGACGGCGGACAGCGTCTTGCTCAGCTCCTGCGACAGCCCGTGCAGCAGGCGCGCGCGTTCTTCGGTCGGCGAGCTGACGAAGCCTTCCTTCTTGAAGATTTCGCCGAGCGACTGGTACTGCTCCTTCGGATAGCCATTGGCCTTGAGCACCTCGACCGCGCGCGGCAGGTCGCCCTTGCTGGTGGTGACGCTCCAGGCCTTGTCCTGGTAGACCTTGTCGGCCTCGACCTCGGCGCGCATCAGCAGCGCGAGCATCTCGTTGGCCTGCTGCTCGGACAGCTGCGAATACAGGCTGACCTTGCTGCAACCGGCGAGCACGGCGACGGCCAGCGCCACGGCAATACGCTTGCGGTTCATGCGCACCTCAGGACTGCTGGCGGAACAGCTGCTGCACGCCGTCCGAGCTGCGGTTGGCGACGTTGGCGGTGAGCTCGCACTGGAACATGAATTCGTGCGCCTTCATCGTCAGCATCATCATCTGGCTCGGTGCGATCTCGCCGGTGCGGGTGATCGCGCCGATCTCGCGGGCAAACTGCGTCGCCTCGATGCCGATGCGGTTGAGCGGCGCCATCATGTTGGCCAGCCCCTTCTCCTGCACCTTGCCAGGCCCTTGGTAGGCCTGCTCGAAGCGCGCCACATCGGCGAGCGAAAAACCGTAGCCGGCCTTGGCCTGCGACGCCGGCTGCGCCAGTTGCGCGAGTGCGGAAACCGAAGTGATGTCCATCGTATCTGCCTTGTCTGTATCGTCTTGCCGGGCGGCTCGCGGCGCAAGCCGCCGGGTAAGACGACAGGCCCAGCGAGCCGGGATGGCGTAGAGGGAGGGGCACCCGTCTGCCACCCCGGTGCTGGACTCGTCATGCCCGGCCGGGAGCGGCCGGGCCTCGTGTCGCGTTACTGCTTCTTGGCCAGGGTCTCCAGCGCTTGCGCCACGCTGTTGTTCGAGGTCGAGGCATTGCTCGACATGAAGCCCATGCGCTGCGCCTCGGCGGTCAGCTGCACCATCACCGACGGGGTGTCCTCACCCTGACTGGAGATGGCGTCGGACAGCGTCTCGATCTTGCCGGCCTGCTTGTCGAGCGTCTCGCCCCAGGCACGCGTCATCGCCATGTACCAGCTGTTGCCGGCACTCGCGCGGTCGCGCGCCGGGGTCGGCTGGACGGCGGTGGCCGCGCCGGCGGCGGCGTAGTCCTTGATCGAAATCTGTTTCAGTTGCGGTAAACCTTGCATGGCATTGCTCCTCTGATAGATGACAACGACTCCAGGAACGGGCGGGCACTAGAACGCCAGTTCCACCATCTGTTTGCCGCGCGCGAGCCAGACCTTACCGTCGGCAATGCGCGCCACGCGGTGGCCGGAAGGCAGCCAGGCGCCCTCGAAATAGCGGCCGCCGTCGGCGGTGACCACATAGCGCTCTTCGCCCTCGACAACCGATACCACGCGCTTCGCCTCCGGGTCGGCCGGGGCGGCGCCGGCCGCCAGCACCGGCGTGTCGGGCACGGGCCTGGGCTCGGCCACGCCGTCGAAACGCAGCGCCGCGAGGCCGCGGATATCGCGCCGCGCGGTGTCGGCAAGCGCCTGGCGCATGGCCGGGTCGAGCCGCGCGCCGTCAGCCGCGACCACACCCTGTCCGACGTAATGCGGCGCGGCGCTGACGCCCTTGAGGCGCAGCAGCGCGGCCACCTCGGCCGTCAGTTGCGGCGCCGTCGTCACCGCCAGCGTCGCCGGCACGTCGAGCTGGCCGATGTCGTGGCGCAGGCGATCGAGCACGAATTCGTCGGCCACCACGCCGCTCAGGCGCCAGCCGTTGCCTTCGGCCTGCACCTGCACCTGCTCGCCCAAGCCGAGCCGGCGTACCACGTCGGCCGGTTGCAGCGTCTTTTCAGCGGCGGTGAACACGCCCGGCGTATCGAGCGCGGCGATCGAGGTCAACCCACCACCGAGCAGCAATACCGCCGCCAGCGCGAGCCAGCGCTTCTGCGTCACGCGGCGCGGCTGGCGGGCATGGCGCGTGAGGCGCAGTGCGGCGCCGCCCGGCAGGGTCAGCCGCGCCTCGCCGGCCACGTTGACGTCGTAGCCCGCCAGCAGCGCCGTACCGCCAAGCTCGGCGCCCTCGGCCAGCGCGCGCACCGTCAGGCCGTCGGGCTGGGCCAGCAGAGCCAGCTGCTGCGGCGCCAGGCCCGGGTCGGCCAACACCAGGTCGCAGCTGTCGTCAGCACCGATCACCAGCAGGCGCCCGGCCATGAGCTCGGCCTCGGCGCCCTCATGCAGGCCGGCGGTGATGGTCAGCGAAGCAAGCGTGTTCGACAGGGTAGCCATGCTTTTCCTTCAGGGCAGCGGCGCGGCGGCGACACGCTCGGCCGGCACCAGCCGGGGCGTGATCATGAACAGCCGTTCCATGTGGTTGTCGGTGGACGAGGTGGTCTTGAACAGGTGGCCGATGATGGGCAGGTCGCCGAGCAGCGGGATCTTGCTCTCCGCGTTGCCGTTCTGGTCGCGCGTCAGGCCGCCGATCAGCAGGCTCTCGCCCTCCCAGATCATGGCCTGCGTCGCCAGCGTGGATTTCTCGACCACCGGGATCTGGTCGACCTTCGGCTCGCCGGTGATCTTGCCGTCCTCGATGTTCACCAGCAGCCGGATGCGCGCCTTGTCGCCCTCGCGGATCACGTGCGGCACCACCTTCATCGCAGTGCCGGCCGTGACGTTGAACAGGTCGACCTCGTAGGCGCCGGCGACGCGCACATAGAAGTTCTGGTTGTTGGCGAGCAGCGCTTCTTCGTTCGACAGCGTGAGCACCTGCGGGCGCGACACGATCTTCGCCGAGCCCTGCTGCTGCAGGGCCTGCAGCCGTGCGATGAACTTGCCCTTATCGCCGAGGATGGTCGACAGCAGGAGCCCCTCGCCGCTCGGGATCACGCTCTGGCCGTTGTCCGCAAGGCCGAGGTCGGAACTGTCGCCGCGCCCTTGCAGCGCCTCGTAGCGGCCATTCTTCCAGCGCCAGTTGATGCCGAGCTCCTGCATCTTGTCGCGCGACACATCGACGATGGTGGCCTGGATCTCCACCAGCGGCGTCTCGACGTCGAGCTCGCGGATCAACTGCTCGTACATCGGCATGCGGTCGCGCGTGTCGCGCACGATCACCGCATTCATGCGTTTGTCGGCTTCGATATAGGCTACCTCGGCATTCAGCGGCAGCTGCGCCGGCGCAAACATGTCATCGGCGCCGTCGGGCTGGCGCTCCGCTTTCGGCTCGGCCGGGGCCTTGGGCTCGCCCGGCTTCATGCCCTGGCCGCGCAGCTTGTCCACCGTGGCCCGGGCCGGCTTTTCGAGCTGGCCACGGCGGCTGCTCAGCATCAGGTTGCGCAGCGTGCTGGCCACGCCGGGGATCTTCACCTCGCGCCCGCCCTGGTTCAGCGTGACATCGGCCGCCCAGGCGTACTTCAGCTTGAACAGGCGGAACATGGCCGGGCCGCTGCTGGCGTTGATCTGCGCCGCGCTCAGGATGTTGTCCACATCGTCGATGAAGCGGCGCGAGCCCGACACCATCAGCACACCCTCGTCGGCCAGCGCGCGGAAGGTGTGCTTCTCGTCGAGCACGTCGAGCCGGCCCAGCGTCTGCACCACGCGCCCGATCAGCTGCGGACTCACACCATAGGTCTTGGTCTGCGCCTCGCTCGCGGCATAGACGTGCAGCACGGCACCGTCGTAATAGGGCAGCAGCGAATAGGTGCGCACGATCTTGTCGAAGATGGTCTTGGGCCGGCCATTGAAGCTGCCGCTGACCGTGCCCTTCACCTGCTCGCTGATGTCGAGGATGAAACCCTGGCTGCCGAGAAAGCTCTGCAGGAAATCCGGCAGCGGCTGCTCCTGCGCCTTGACGGTGATGATGCGCCCACCCCAGGGAATCGCCGCAGCCACACTCGACGTACACGCCAGCAACAGGCACAGCGCCGCCAGCCAGACATTACTGCGCATCGGCGGTCTCCTCGAAACGCAGCGCGCCGCGCGGCGTCACCGTCACGTCGGGCATCAGCTCTTGATAAGCCAGCACTGGCAGCGCCTCGAACTCGCTCGCCACGAGCCGCGCCAGATACGGCCGCACATCGCCAGATGCGAGCAGCACCAGCCCGCTCCGCGCATCCGCCGGCAGCGCGTCGAGCACCGCGCGCAGGCCGGCGAGCAATTGGCTGCGGCGATCCGGGTCAAGCATCAACAGCGAGCCGAACTGCGTCATCTGCACCGACTGGCGCAGGACATCCTCAGTCTGCGGCTCGGTCAGGATCGCCTCGAGCGACAGCGCCTGCCCCGCGTGGCGCGCCGAAATCTGCCGCCTGAGCGTCTGCCGCACCTGCTCGATCAGCATCACCACGTCGTTCTCGCGCAGGCCGCGCTCCGACAGGCATTCGAGAATGCCGCGCTGGTTGCGGATGGACACGCCCTCGTCGACGAGCGCGCGCATCACGTCGACCACGCGCTGGGTAGGCAGCGCGCGCATGGTTTCCTTGACCAGCTCGGGGTAGAACTCAGCGGTCTTCTCCAGGATGTGCGTCACCTCCTGGATACCGAGAAACTGGCTGGGTGCGCGCCGCAAGGTGCGGTCGAGCACAGCCGAGAAGGCCGCCGTATCGGCCGGCAGTGCGCCGGCCGCGAGCGGCGCGCCGAACAGCATCAGCCGATACTGCTGCGGCGACACATCGGCGGCCGCACGGCATTCGATCTGCGGCAAGGGGAAGCCCAGGTCCTCGCTGCCCCGCCGCTGGCTCGCGGCGGCCGCCTCGCGGGCAAGCACCAGCGCCTCGGCTCGCACCTGCAGCGACAGCGGCAACGCCGGCGTAAAGCCGCTCGCGACATCGGCCTCCGCCCCGTCCGCCGCCTCGTCGAGCGGGGCACCGCGCAGGCCGTCGAGCCAGTCGACGAGCACCTTGCGGTCGGTGAACCAGGCCGTCAGCAGCAGGGTCGAGCCAAGCAGCGCGAACACCACGGCCGGAAACCCCGGCACCAGCATCATCAGCAGCGTGATCAGGCCGGTCACGAACAGGGCCTTGGGCTGCGCCAGGAACTGCAGGCCGATGGCGCTGCCGAGATTGCCGCGCCCCTCCTCGCCATTGCCGCGCGTCACCAGCAAGCCCGCCGACATCGCGCCGAGCAGCGCCGGGATCTGCGCCACCATGCCCTCGCCGATGGTCAGGATGGAATAGCTGTGCATCGCGTCCGGCAGGCTCATGTCCCGCTGCAGCATGCCGATCGCCAGCCCACCGAGCAGGTTGACGACGATGATGATGATGCCGGCGATCGCGTCGCCCTTGACGAACTTCATCGCGCCGTCGAGCGCGCCGTGCAGCTGGTTTTCGAGTTCCAGCACCTTGCGCTTGCGCTTAGCCTCGTCGCGGTCGATCAGGCCCGAGCGCAGGTCGGAGTCGATCGACATCTGCTTGCCCGGCATCGCATCGAGCGTGAAGCGCGCCGACACCTCGGCCACACGCTCGGCGCCCTTGGCGATCACGATGAACTGCACCACGGTGATGATCAGGAACACGACGATGCCCACCACCAGATTGCCGCCGGCCACCATATTGCCGAAGGTATCGATGATGTGGCCCGCGCTGGCCTCAAGCAGGATCTGCCGCGTAGTGGCGATCGACAGCGACAGGCGGAACAGCGTGGTGATCAGCAGCACGCTGGGGAAGCTCGAGAACGCCAGCACGCTCGGCACATAAATGGCGAACAGCAGCAACGACAGGCCCGATGCGATATTGAACGCGACCAGCATGTCGATCAGCCAATGCGGCAGCGGCAGCACCATCAGCGCGATGATCATGACCACGCCCAGCGCCAGCGCCAAATCGCTGTAACGGCCAAAGGCCATGGCCAGAGCTCCCGTACGGGCCTTGGTGTCCACGCTGCTTACCTCGTTCTATTGTTGTGTGGCTCCCAGTCGGCCGATCCATCCGACAGCCGGTGCCGACAATCAACAAGCGCACAGGTCTGGAGCAGCGCGGATTCTAACCAGACACAATTGCAAATGTCATTTAAATGGATTTAAGAGAATATTTACTTAATTTGATTTATAAAATATCAAACTAACATTGTTTTCTGATTCAAGAATATCTCTGACACCATAAACAGCGCTGTAAGACAATATATTCGTCATAGAATCAACGCACAGAACCAATTCATTCATACGATGCTCCGCGCCATCCAAGCCGACATTTCCCTATCGAGATACCGATCACAAGCAGTACTTTGGAAAAAATATTTTCACCTCCCCCCGCCCCCGCCTCTCAAAATCGGGCAAACAGCGATCAGCAAGCCACCTTCGATAGCGCATCCCCCCCCCCCGGCCACCACCGTCAGCACACCGATCTACACAAAAAAATACGAAAGGGGGTTGACGCCTCGATATCCGCAAGATAATATCTCGTTCTCTTCAGACGCGGGGTGGAGCAGTCTGGCAGCTCGTCGGGCTCATAACCCGAAGGTCGCAGGTTCAAATCCTGCCCCCGCAACCACATTTATCTGACTCTCGGTCAAAAAATCGGGTGTTAGCGCAAATAGCGAGAAAAGGCCGGCTGCCATGCCGGCCATTTTTGCTTCTACGGTCCCATCTTCTTTCGGCAGTAGTTCAATCGAGCCGCCAAAGAGGGTCTTCAGCAGTTCACGAGCCTCGGTCACCCGAGCCATCAGCAGATTCTCAAGATTGGCGATGAGGTGGTCGTACCGCACGATAGCGGTGGCGATGACATCAGACACGACCGGCGCACTACCATGTGATTGTGCGTACTCTCGTTCCAGCACATCCCGCTCCTGCTGGAGGTGATTCAGTTCGTCGCGCAGAATCGTAGGGGCGATTCCGGCCTTGATGCTATCCACCAGTCGGCCGATTTGGCGTTTGACTTCGTCTAGGCGCTTGCCGACCCGCTTCACATCACCGCAGGACTCTTCAAGCTGCCGGCTCGCCTCTGACGAAAGACTGAGCTTGAAGTGCTTAAGCGCTTCTGGCGTCAGCAAGCGCTTTTTCAGTGTCTGCAGCACTGTGCGCTCCATCAGGTGCCGTTCAACTTTCAGGCTATTTGAGCACGCCGCGGCCCCCCTGTCTTTGTGCCTAGCGCAGCCGTACCGACTGCGGTCCACGATGACGTAGTTCGACCCACATTCGGCACATTTCAGTAGTCCGCTAAGCAGATACTTCGGCCCGGCCCCAGTGCGAGCTCTCTCGCCCGCTGCGGCTTGTTTCAGTTTGCTCTTCTCGGAGATGGCCTGCTGCCGTGCCTTGACCTTTGCCCATAACTCGGCTGGTACGATGCGCAGTTCTGGTACGTCAACGACTACCCATTGCGATTCATCGTTGGCTTTGCGAGTGCGTTTCCCCGTATCCGGGTTCGTGATGAAGCGACTACGATTCCAAATGTAGCAGCCGTCGTACATGGCGTTGTTCAGAATGCCGCTGCCGTCATTGGGGTCGCCGTGAATGGCAGAACGGGCCCACGTTCCTCCGCGCGGTGAGGGCACTCCTTCTTCGTTCAGCCGCGCGGCGATGGCCATAGGGGAGTGGCCATCGGCAAACATCCGGTGGATGCGCCTTACGACGATGGCCTGTTCTTCATTGACGCACAGTGCATGGCCGACGACCTGGCCGTTCTCGATGACCGGCTTGGAGTCATAGCCATAGGCCCGGCCGCCGGCACTCATGCCCTGTAGTGCCCGGCCTTCCAGTCCGCGCTTGGTCTGAAAACGAATGTTGTCCACGTAGAGCTCGTTCAGTAGCCCTTTGACGGCGGCATGTATCTTCTCGCCTGGCGCGTCCGAGTCATAGCCTTCCGATACCCCCACAATCCGGATGTCGAGAAACTTCAGGCGTTTGAGCGTCAATCCCTGTTCGGTAGCATCGCGCGCCAATCGGCTGAGGTCGTCCACCAGCAGCACGTCGAATGCCTGCTGTTCCGCAGCCTGAAGCATCGCGTTGTAGCCTGGCCGAGCACGGGTGGTCCCCGAGACCTCCTCATCGCTGAAGGTGTCGGTAACCGTCAACCCTTCGCGTGCTGCAAAGGCGCGGCAGTTTCGGGTCTGGTCCTCGGTAGAGGTCTTACGCTGTTTGTCACTGAACCGCCCCGGGTTTGGTGGAGGCTCCAACTCTTGAGAGAATGGAACCATGAAGAAACCCATCAAGTACTCCCCGGAAGTTCGTGAGCGCGCTGTGCGCATGGTGCTGGAGAGTCAAGACAACGCTCTTGAGCCTCATCTTCTCCTGCTTCGAGACCCCCATCGAGCGCTTCCTTACCTGTTCGATGAGGAAACGACTGCTGACGGCATCGCACGGTGGCAGGTGGTGGAAACCGAACAGCGGGTGAGCGTGGCGCGGTTGGGAAATGAAATAGCCGAACTACAGGCGCAGGAAAAGGCAGCTCAAACCACCATCAAGAGCGAGTCCGAGTTGTGGGCGCGACTCACCACCGAGCGGGCTCAGGGGCTTCGGTACCTGGGCGAAGGGGAAGCCCAACGGGAAGCACTCGCCCAAATGCCCATCCTGCGCCAGGCAGCCGATGCCGAGGTGGCGGACCCCGAGTCGCCGGCCCTACCCACCGCCCTGGACCGCATGATGATGAGTGCGGAGCGGGAAATTTCCCATTCGGATGTCAGGCTGGCAGAACTGCGAGCCATTCGTTCCTCCATCGAGGAAACTGGCGTAGCGGGCAGTTCCCGGGACGTGGATTGGGTGGTCTCCGCTCTTAAGAGCCTAGGCGTCCGCTCGGCTCAGCCCTACAACCGCTACATTGCCGGAGCGCTGCCCGATTCAGACAAGGCCCGGACTCTAGTAGCCAGTAATCCCAGCCGCTTCGCTGGGGTGTGCGTGGCGGCCAGCGAGTTCGAGAAAGCCCGGGGCATCACGGAAATTCCCCTGAGCCTGACAGCACCCGTCATGGTATCCACCGCAGCGCTCGATGCGGAACCGGGTCGTAGTGACGCCATCGTACTCTCCGCCGAGGACGATGCCCGGTTCAACGTGGAAGCTGCCAAGGTCCTGCTTGTTTCCCTGGAAAAACAAGCGACAGACGAGGAAGCCCGACGAGCCGCCCAGGTGTGCCTGCGGGACGATGCCTGGAACGGCAAGCAGAAGGTGCATGCCTTCCTGGAGCGTTACAGCGCCGTCAAGATGCAGGAAGCTCGGGTAAAAACCGAGCAGCAGGCACTCGATATTACCGCCGCCAGTGAGCGAATTAACCAGGCGGAACAGACGGTAACCGAATGCCAGACTCAAGTCGGGCAGCGCCAGAAGGCGTGCCAGGAGGCTCTTTCTGCGGCCGAAGACGCCAAGCGCGCGACCGGTGACATCGCCCAGTACCAACAAACCCATGAGTTGGACCATGTCTACCGTCGGGCCCGGCTGCAGGAAATTGACGACGCACTGAAGGTCCACTGGGAGCGTCGCTCCGAAATTGATGTGGCCAAAGCTGGGCTGGAGGACCTCAAGGGAAAAGCCATCCGGCAGCAGCTGGTATTGGAAGCTGCCGCCGACAGGCTGGCCCAGGAGCGGGGACAGCTGAAGCATGTCGACAAGGCGTTTCCGGCCAAGGAAACCTTGGAGGCGCAGCCCGAGAGCCTCGTGACCCTGCGGGACCGGCACTGGACGGCGGTGGAAACCCTGGAAACCCAGGAGAAGCTACGGCTCGGGTTGCTGCAACAGCGGTTGGAGCAGGCACGGGAAGCAGTTACTACAAAGACCCTTGCCTTCACCAAGCAATTTGGGGGAGTGGTCCGCTCCGAAGTCACGCCCTATATGGGCTTGGATTTCGAGCAGGCCATTCCGGCCGTGGAGCACGACATCGAGGCAGCGGACAAGGTACTGAGGGGTAAAGAAAGCCAGCTGGCGGTGGAGAACAGTCGTCTGGCAGACTTCCGGCTTAAACACCCACCGGCCTTCGCTCCGACGGAAACTATGCTGGCCCTGGAGGGTGAAGCCCTCACTGCCCGAATTGATTTGGCTGAGAAGTCCCATCAGGCCTGCCTGGAGGAGGTGGAGTCCTCTCGTGAAGAGGCCAAGAAAGCGAGGCGACTTGCTTTGGAAGCTGAGCAGGACGCGAAATTGGCTCAGAAGCATACGCGGACCCTGACAACCCAGCTTCAGCAGAATCGGGTGAACATCGAGCTGTTTGCCCGGCTGAACCAAAGCAGCCGCAAACGGGTGCCCCTGCAGGAAGTGCGCCGGGCATTCTTCGAACTGCGCCCCGAGACCGCGAATAATCCTGACCGGAATGCCCTGCTGCTGGCTGACCTGCGTGGACTGGAAGTGGCCAAGCTCATCCAGTTGCCGGCAGCCGGAAGTTGGGAGAAGCGCGGCAATCCCCCAATGCCCAACTGGATTCAGCTAGTGAGGACTGAGGAGGCTCCGCACCGGGATTATGCGGCGGTGTCCTGGGTGCCCGAACTTGGGTTCTGGCCTGAATTGAAGTGCAATTCTCTCGAAGCGGCATTTGCTATCAACGAGTTTCTTTTGACGCGACGAGGCACCTTGCGCCAGGTTCCTATCAAAGAGCGGTCTCTTCAGATTTTCGGTGATGAGAAGCGTCTGGACTACCTGCGCACGGGCGACACCCTGTTTGCTGGGCGGCTCCGCCTATCGACGCTTGGGGCTTTCCAGGTACCTTTGCCATTGCCCTACCGGCAGGCAGAAGCACCGGGCAAACCGGTATTGGTTCTTGAGAATCATAATAGCTTCTGGAGCTTTGGAGAGTGGAACCATGAGGCCTGTAGGTATGCTGCCGTAGTCTATGGAGCAGGAGAGGGGTTCCGGAGCAGCGGACGGGCTCTGGGCCAGGTTCTTCAGGAGGTGGATGGTGTGGATGTCGAATACCTCGGAGACCTGGACCCGACAGGGGTGCAGATACCCCTTGATTTCAATACGGCTATCAGAGGTGAGCCTAAAGTGAAGCCTGCAACCCCATTTTACCAGTGGCTTCTGGGTCATGGGATACGTCGGCCTCTGGATACTGAGAGTAATACGCACAGTATGATAATCGTGGCTCAGGAGTGGCTGGGTGTAGAATTAGGAGGTCTACTGGCCTCTCTCTGGACAGATGGCTTCTGGATGCCCCAAGAAGGGTTGGGCATTGAGGCCTTGAATGACCATTTCACCCAGAAATGATTTGTTTCTCCCTTGTGATGAGTTAAAGGCGTTGGCCTGACTTGAGCAGAGTGCGGTATGGCAATCAGCGTCGAACGTTTTGCCACCATCATCCAAGTTCTTCCTATCTGGTAATGAAGAACCCTGCGTGTTCGAGAGAAGGTCTCCGACTCGAGAGACTTCCGCTTGCTGGAATGATGATGCTGATGCGGGGAGCAAAATTAATGTCGAATCCTGCCCCCGCAACCAAGAATATCAAGGCCTTACATGCAGCTGCGTGTAGGGCCTTTTGGTTTTCTGGGCCCTGTATAGGGGTGGTGTAGGGTTTTCCGGTCAACGCTCTGTCACCGGTCTGCGGGTAAACAGAACCACAAGCTGATACCAGATTTATGTGGCGGGTGTTGTTTTGCGCCTATAAAACTTACCGATACCGCGAGCAGCTTAAAAGACCGAGGCAGCGAAGACTGGCTGCCGATCACCTTGGCGGCGTTGGCGCTCCAGGGCTTTCATGATCAAGGCACGGATGCCCTCGTCCTTGTAGCGCTGGTACATCTCGGGATTCACCATGTAGTGCAGCCAGCCGAAGGTGGTTTCCATATCGTCGCCGAAGAGCGCTTCAAGCTGGATGGGAACTTCGTCTTCGTCGAACAGCTCGCCGGTCTCATCCTGAATCCGCCGGGCTTCCGGGCGCACCAGGCCAAGCACGATGATGGCGTTTTCGCGCAATGCCTCTGCCAGCGTTTCGGGGGCTGCCGCCTCGTCGTAAATGATGACGCGCATACCGTATTCCTCCTTGAATCCCTTTCAGGTCGGCCTACACCGGCAAGCCGTGCTCGATGGCCAGCAGTTGCCGTTCGACCTCGTGGCCGCCGTGGGCGGTGTCGAGCAGGGTAAGCGGGGCCGCGCCCAGCAGGCGGTGCGGGCGGATCAGCCAGGCGCCGGCACGGGTGGGGTTACCGAAGGCGGCCGCGGCCTGGTGGGCGATGCGCGCCAGGCGCAGCAGGCGTTCGCTGGCGGTTGGGTCGAGCTGCCCACCAGTGTGCAGGCGGCGGGTCAGCGTGGCCGGGCTGAGGCCCAGTGCCGGGGCTAGGTCGGCGGGGGTCAGGCCGTGGCCTTCGGCCAGGGTGGCGGCGGCGCAAGCTGGCAGGCCGGCGCGGACGGCGGCGATCTGGTCGGCGGGCGTGGCTTGCAGGAGGTCGGTCAGGCTGGGCATGGGCGGCTCGCTGTCGATGGGCGCGATGTACCCATAATAATCCGCCAAGCTTTGCGCCGCCTGGCTTGGCGGGTGGCTTTACGGGGTAGCGTTATAACGGTAACGCGGATGTGGAATAACGCTGGAAGCCAGCACTGGCGCGGGTTTGCGGCGCAACCGGCAGGTTGCGTGATGTGTGATAGAGATGAGGGGCTGCGGGTCTCCCGTGAAACCACGTAAGCCATTGATTGCTTGGCGGTTTGTGACGTTGGGTGGATTTTAGGTGGACAGCCGGGCGTGGGCAGGGGCGATTGAGAGGTAGGACGCACCTGGGACAGTGGCAGAACATTTGCCGAACGATCACCGAACAGAACCCGTAAAACCGATCACCACAACCGAACAACCGCCTAACGACTACCGAACACCCGCCGAACGCGCTACCCTGCCCAGTATCGAGACCGGTATCAGGGGGTGGACGATGAATGTGGCGGACTTTATCGCGCAGGCGACGGCGCCCAAAGGCAAGCTGGGGCCGTGGGAGGCGGAGATCGTGGCGCTGCTGGCGGCCGGCGTCAGTTATCGGCAGGTGGTGGTGTTCCTGGCCAGCCAGGGCGTGGCGGTCAGCGTGGGGGCGGTGCATGAGTTCGTGCATGCCAAGAAGCGCGTCAGCAAGTTGGCGGGAGCTAAAGGTGAACCGGTGGCGCCGACCGTCAAGACCGAGGCGCCGGTGGCCAACCCGACCACCACGCCGGCCAAGCCGGGGGAGCTGCCGAAGTTCGTGTGGGATGCGACCAGGAAGCGGGAGATTGATTGGTAGCGGGCAGCAAAAGCCGGTGCGGATTTCTCGGCACCGGCTTTGGAAGATTGCTGCGCAAAAGCGCGTTCCGCTTTATTTCAACACAACACTCGGCACTATCGCAAAAAGCACGCTTCCTGCATTAGCTCGATAGTTGGTAATGTAGCTTCTTGCCTTGGCAATACTTCGTTCAACGAAGTCAGCATCAGCCTCGCCACCGTCCCGATTGCAGTACCAATTATCGTAATTCGATTCGACATTAGCACCGTTGACCGCGTACACATCGCCACCAAGCACGGCAACTTTGATTGCAGACAGTTGCTCCAGCGCCGCCAAAGCGGCTTCCCTCTCAAGCGCCCAGTTACGCACGCCAACACTGTCCAAAGTGCGGCCAACGCTCAAGATAGAATCAATCTCACTAGACCAAATATTTTCCATAACTATTGCCCTGCATCGGGTCTAAACAAGCGATGGTTGATGGAGCCATCGGATTCTTTGATAAATTCAAACACGCCTTGTTTGCCTTTATATTCGCCTGGTATTTTCAGCATGTCGCGGACTACTCCATCCCCGCCAGTGAGTTTGCTTAGCTGTCCAGCATCCTGGAAGCCTTTCACGCTTTCAGGGAAGGCATGAAAATCTCCTTGCTTCATCTGGCCCAACACCTTGTCCGTGTATTTCGTGCCAGCGAAGAAGTCCTTCTCTACCGTCGCTGCTGCCTTTGCGGCATCTAATCAACGAATTCGTTTTCGAGTTTGTCGATCACGCCATGAAACACCTTAACTGCAGCAGGTTCTCTGTTACTCAGATCATCATGGAAGTATTCGACAAAAAACTCCTCCGGCCATAAAGCAAGCTCAAAATCCCCAAGACGTTTTGCTACCCAGTACTTAGATGGGCGTGAATCAACGATGTCAAACAAGCAGAGCGGAGCAAAAACGCACTTCCCAAAATCGTCTCGCACCTGAAGTATCGGACCAGCGTAATAACCTACTTGATACGCCAACCCGAGCACCACATAGGCAGAGCCAATCGTCAATTGAAATAGCGGATTTTCTGATATCCCAACCCCAAGTACGCGCTTTTGCTCAACAGACAAGGTAGTCGCAACGCAGCTCACTCTCATGGCGTCACCATCGGAATGGATTTAAGTTCTACAACTTGGCCGGTGGCCACGTTTTTATAAGCATGTATTTCAAACTGCAATCCATCAACGGCTCGATAACTGCCGCTACTGATCTTTGCCCAGTCGCTGGCTTGCCCACCGTACTCAGCCGCTAATCGAGGAGCATCCCGCAATACCGTTCGGGTTCCATTGCCTGCAACATTCACTCCGCCACCAGATAGAAGTTCAGCAGCTTGCTGTTCGCTAGCCAATGACTTGTTAAGGCGAAGGCCATTGGCAACGCTTTCTGCCCCTGTCGAAACACCCTTTGCGGCCTCTATCTCATTGGAAACAGCTTTTGCACCAGCAGCGGCACGCCCCGGGGCAGAGCCCACCAAATTACCAGGCGATGGTGTGCCCGTTGCCGCACCGACAACGCCTTCAATAATATCCACACATGGTACACGTGTTGAACAGGCGACAGCTATATCAAGGAGGGTTGCCGCGCCCCAATACAAAAAGGGCAACATCGCATACTTCTGTTGATCCCAGACATATTGGGTACCTGATGGCGGGCCTCGAGGCAAGTCGAAAAGCGTATCTACTCCGGAGCCCTGGGGTAGCCCCTGATTCCCATTCATTGCAACCCCGATCTGATCCCCGGTTGTAGTGGCAATCATTAGCTGCTTCTGGGCCTGCATGGCACTTTGATCAGCCACGCCACTCAGAAACCGTTCACGATTGCTCATGGCATCCGTGATCCGTTGATCCAAGGTGCTGCTTTGTGCAATAAACCCACTCGGATCCGTCAACGTCAGCGGGTTGTTCTGCACATACCCATAGCGGTTGTAGTTCTGCGGATTGTCCGGCGAGCCGATCACCGGGTCGGGCGAGAGGAAGATGCCCAGCCACGGATCCTGAACCCGGCCGTTCATGCGCACCAGGCCCTGGTTTTCCAGGTGTTCCTGTCCGGTGAAGCCGCGGTGCGTGACGATGCCCTTGATGCTGTTGCTGCTGTCGTCGCTGCCGTTGAGCTGGCGGCGCTTGCCCCAGGCATCGTAGGACAGGCGCTCGACAACGCTTGCCGCGTTGTCGGTGATCACCGCGATGGAGCCTAAGTTGTCACGGTGGAAGTAGCGCATGTGCGCCATGCCGTTCTGGCTCTCGAAGCTGCCAATCACCTGGCCCGCGGCATAAACGTAGGCGTTGGTCTTCTCGCTGTCTCCGTTGACGTCCCGCTCATAGGTTGCCCCCAGGTCCAGCCTCGGGTTGAGGTAGACCGTGTAGCTACTGCACCCGGTGGCGCTGACGCAGCGTTTGACGCGGCTGTATGCCGACCCGCGATACGCTGCCGTCAGCGGGGCATTCAACTACGATGGCAACGGCAACCTGAAGAGCGACAATGGCCTGGCTGTTGCCTGGACAGCTTGAGACATGCCCGCAACCATCAAGCGCGGCAAAGCGCCGACACTTCCAGCCCCTGGCCAAGCTTGCGTTTGATCATGCGCTATCTCCTGCCATCGCCCGGCGTCCTCGTGACTAGGCGGCTTCGCCAACGGGCGTCGCAATGCGCTCGACAAACGATTGCTCGAGCGTGGCGAGTTTGCCCTGATCAAGCCCGCGGGCCTCAAAGAAGGCCAATGGCGTGGCATACCGCATGCCAACATAGTGGGCGCTGGCTTTCATCGGTGTCAGCACGTCTTCGATCGTGCTGCGGATGAGCCCTGCCTCGGAGTAGGTGTAGGCAGACGCGCCCGCGGTCACCACAGCCAGCATCTCCTTGCCTTGCAGCGCGGTTCCGCCGGGGCCAAAGGCCCAGCCATAAGTCCAGACCTGATTCAGGTAGGCCTTGAGCATCGGCGTGAGGTTGAACCAGTGGATCGGGAACAGATAGACGATGCGGTCGGCCTCTTCACAGGCCCGCTGCTCGGCAGCGACATCGATCGCTGCCATGTCGTTGCCGTATAGCGATTCCAGGTTGCGTATTTCAACGTCGGCAAGGTGGCTGGCGGCTTGCTGCAATGCCTTGATGGTTTGGGACTGCTCCGGATACGGGTGGGAAACGATGACCAGTGTTTTCATATTGATGTCCTTGGAGTCAGGGATAGTGGGGATGTGGCGGCCTGTTTAAGCAACACCCTCGACGAAATAGGCGCGGCTCTCCGCTGCGGCCTGGCGATAAGCAAGGATGGCTTGGTAGGCAGCCGAGTCATGCCAGGCGTGCGCGAGCGCCAGGCTCGGGAAGCGCAGGATCACGATGCGGCCGGCCGGTGGCAGCCCCTCCAGTGCCTCCGGCTGGGCGCCGACGACGATACGCTCGCCGCCAAAGGCCTTGTAGGTGTCCTCGACGCGAGCTTGATACGGCTTGATGCCTTCCGGATCGGTGATCTTCACGTCGATCACGAAATAAGCGGGTGTTGTCATGGTGAGTCTCCTTACTGTGTGGCTGCGAATATCTGGCGGCTCACGGCCGGCGTCATCGCGCCGCGCTCGCCGAATCGGGTGGGACAAGCTTGTCCAGTGAAGGCACCGTTTCCTTGCCGAAAACGATGCGGGTCGGCTTCTGGTCATCAAAGTTGAGCATGGCGGAAGTCCCTGCACGACATTGCGATGGCTGCATTCTGGGCAATGGCATTGATTACTGGAACGGCACGTGTGGTTTATGATTCATAAACCTGAAGTTGATAATCGAACCCCCGAATCGGGAACACGCCATGGATTCCTCGCAACGCGTACGCGCCATCCTGTCCTTCATTCACGTCGCCGACGCCGGCAGCTTCGCGGGCGGCGCGCGGGCGCAGGGGATTTCGTCGGCCGCGGCCAGCAAGAACGTCGCCGGGCTCGAAAAAGCACTCGGCGTGCGGCTGATGAACCGGACGACACGCACCCTGAGCCTGACCGAGGAAGGCAGCGCCTTCCTGCGCCAGGCCCGTATCGCGCTGGAGGCACTGGACGCGGCAACCGATGCGGCCATTGCGTACCGCGCGACACCCAGCGGTAAGGTGCGCATTTCAACCAGCGTGGACTTTGGCCGCGACCAGCTGGCGCCGATCCTGCCTGGGCTGCTCGAGACGTATCCGGGACTCACAGTGGAAGTGGATTTCGACGACCGACTCGTCAATCTGATCCACGATGGCTACGACCTGGCCCTGCGCGGTGGGCGCATCGTGGACTCGTCACTGGTATCGCGTCCGGTGTGCCAGTTCCATCTGGTATTGGTTGCCGCCCCGGCCTATCTGGCACATTACGGTGTGCCGCGCACGCCGGAGGATCTGGCCCGGCACCGCTTGCTGACACGACGTTTTCTCGGTGGCCGTGTATTGGCGTGGAATTTCCGGGCGGCAGACGACAGCATCATCACCTTGAATACCGACAACGCGGTGATGACCCTGTCGTCACCCGAGACGCTTGCCGAGTCTGCCGTCGCCGGCGTCGGCATTGCCGAGGTCGGCGTGCATCATGTCTGGCGACACCTGCTGGCCGGGCGGCTCAAACTCCTGTTGCTGGATGCCCACCATCCCGGCAGCTTCGAGATGACCCTGCAATATCCGCACCGCGCACTGCTGGCGCCGCGCGTCAGGGTGACGGTGGAGTATCTGCTGGAGCGCCTTGCCAGGCTGGAAGAACTTCACGTACCACTTTCCGCGCTGAGAGGCTACGCAGCCTAAGCACCGACACGACGACAGGTTTTCCTACGGCAGAGCAATGTGCTCTCACCCTGACGGGCCGGGCCCCCCTCTCCGCACCCAGTGTTCTCCACCGGCCAGCGGCTCGCATTGCGGGGCGTCGGCCCGGTCGGCTTTGATCTGCCTCAAGTGGATCATCTCCCCTGTCTTTTTATATTCGTCAAATCGAATATACTAAAGCAGTCAGATTTTTCAGGAGGAATGACGATGCGCTTGAAACCATTGGTTCTACTTGCCGGCTTGTGCCTGCCGATGCTGTCGCCAGTCAGGGCGGAGGATCTGCCACCGGGCATGACGCCACAGATGCTGCTGCAGATGCTGGTGACGCGGAGCGCCGCGATGCAGGGCAACCCACAGCAGGAACAGGCCGCGCCGCTGGCCATCGAGAGCCGCACCGAGGCGCAGCTGGCAGCATGGCCCAAGGCGCCGAGCGGGCTGGTCATCGAGGGCATGCGCGACGGTTTCAACGTCAACGGCAAGCGCTTCATCGACCCGGAAGGCCGTATCGTCAAATATGGTTCCGACGCCATGACGGGCAATGTCAGCTACCTGGTGGAGCAGAGCAGCCAGTCCTACCTCGTCAAGATGGCGCGCGCCGGCGGTGCCGTGGAGCCGGTAACGATCGCCGTGGCGAGCCGCGCCGCCGGCAATTGGCAGGTTACGACGGCATCCGGCAAGAAGCTCGTCGGCGACCGCCTGATCCCGACCTCCACCGGCCTGCTGGTGGGACGCGGCAATACCGGCTTTCTGTATGAAACCGGCAAGGGGGCGACCAGCTTTGCCGGGCAGGAGGATTTCGACATCGCCGCCTTCCAGTCCGGCGACATCGGCAGCACCGGCTATGTGCTGCTGGAACGGCGCCAACAGGTGGAAGCGCAGGACAGTGCCTCGAAGCTGTTCAATTCGGTGAAGGCGCTGGGCAGCATGGTCGGCGTGACGGAAAAGCAGGATTACCAGCTGCTCAACGTCAAGACGGGCAAGGCGGTGTCGCTCAATATCCCCATCGACAACAAGTCCGTGACTGTCGGGGCGTCGGGCTGCGTACAGCAGAACCGCTTCGCCCAGCGCTGCACGAACTTCGAATTCGCCGAGTCGCTGTATGACACGAGCGGCTTGCCCAACTACGGCCACTACTTCTGGCGCATCCGCAGGTACAAGACGGCGAACCGCAGCGTGGTCTTCGCGCTGGAAGACGGCCTGCGCCACCTCAACGCCATCGACCTCGACAGCCAGGCCAAGGTCACGCTGTTCGACCGCGTGCTCGGCATCGGCGGCTTCCGCACGGAAGTAAACGGCGAGGGCAAGATCAGCGTGATCGCCAAGATGGGCTTCAGCGAAGAGCGCAAGGACGACGCGGTGGGCGCGCTGAATTAAGACACGGCCCTGCTGCCAAGGCATCGATTCACCGGCTGATTTCTCGGGAAATGGCCGGTGAATTCACATCCGCCTGATCGGCCACGGCCAGCGGCATGGCGTCGCTGCGATGGTGAATGCGCATCTGGCATCAACGCGCCAGACGCATCGATGGCAACGATGCCCGCATCCGCTGATTGGGCCGTGCCGGCCTGTAGCACTGGTGGACGCGGCCAGCCAACATGTAAAACTATTGGGGAGAGATATCATGAAGAAACGGCTGACAGGGATTCTGCTGTTGCTGGCCGCCAGCCTGGCAATGGCGGGCAATAATGCGACCCCGCTAGGACTGGAAGTCGGCACGGCGACCTACGCGCAAGCACAGGCCGCGCTGGGCAAGCAGGTGGCGCTGGAGCAGGAAGGGACCAACAAATATACCGGCGGCCGCATGGTGAAGGCTGACGGAGCGGGACTGGATATAGACGGCCTCCACACGGTACTGTTGATTTTCAACAAGGCCGACGTGCTGGAAGGTGTCGTCCTGACCATGAACAAGGACCCCAAGGGCATCTACAAGGCGTTGTCACAGAAGTACCAGGCGGTCAGCAATCGCATCGATACCTTCATGAACAATGGCTATGCCACGTTGCAAAAGGGCAACTCGTTCATCGAAATCGATACCAAGCCCCTGATGGATGCCTACGGCCAGGCGGTGAACAGCGAAAACGCAGCCAAACAGCAGAAGAAGGCGAACGCCCTGTAACGCGCTTCACCTGGGCATCGTAGGCACGTACGAAAAATTGGCTGGCAACAGACGCTTAGTTGCCAGCAAAAACCGGGGGCGGCAGCGCTCCGGCGTCATCTCGGCTACATTCGATAGCAAAGAGACCAAGCAGCGAGCATGTCGGGCGCTCCGGCCCGGCCAACCCTCTGGACACGGCATGCCGTGCCGAAAGCACTCAGGGCGAGCCCGCATCGCGCTGCAGGCTGGCGGCGGCCGGCAAGGGCATGGCCAGCAGATCGGCGGCCTGCAGGATGCCGGTGCCGTACTCGTTGGCATTCCATGCCACCCCCTGTGGCGGCTTCGCGCTGGCCTTGAGGTTGGCGACGAAGGCCGCCACCCGCTGCCAAGGCTCGGCATAGGCCGCCAGTGCGTCGCGGTGGCGGGCCAGCCACAACGCCGCGGCGCCGCCGACGAGCTGGGTGGCGAACGAGGTGCCATCGCCCTGGCCGTAGCCGAAACGCCCTCCCCTATCCACCGAGCCGCGCCGCACCTGGTCGGCCGGCGCGCTGACATCGACGGTGGCGCCATGGCTGCTGCCCGACCACGGCACGCCGCCGAGCGTGGTGCCGCCCACCGCCACCGTGCGCGGGTAGCGTGCCGGCGCCACCACCGCGTCGATCAGGTTGCCGGCGGCACACACATAGATGATGCCGCGCTCGTAGGCGCGGTCGATCTGCCGCGTGACCTTGCCGGGCAGCACCGGCGGCAGCGCCACACCGAGACTCATGGTGATGACCTGGCAGCCGCGCTCGATCAGCCAGTCGAGCGCATCGGCGAGGCCGTCGGTGTTGTTGTTGATCCACACCGAATTGGTGATGCGCACCGGGATCAGGGGCACGCGCGGCGCGGCGCCGTAGTAGTTCGCATCGGGTGCATAGCCCGACAGCACGCTCGAGGTGCGCGTGCCGTGGCCGCCGTTGGGGCCGGTGACCGGGTCCTCCGCCGAATTGGGGTCGCGCGGGGTGAAGGTACCGATATTGTGGGGCGTCGGGTAGAGCTCGGCGTAGTAGAAATTACGGTCGCGGTCGGTCAGCACCCACGGGCTGCTGCCGTCCTGCCAGCCCAGGCAGGGGTGGGGGGTGAAGCCGGTATCGATGTGGCCGACGATCACGTCGCCATAGTCGATGTGCTCGACGCCGCCGAGCAGCGCCCACGCGGCGGGCAGCTGGCAGGCATCGAGGTGCCAGTCAAAGGTGTCCGCAGCGGCGACCAGCGCGGCAACGGCCGGTGCCGGGGCGGCGGCGGTGCGCGTCGGCAGTTCGAGCACCTCGCGCCATTGATGCAGCTCGACCAGCTCGCCCGGCGCCACCGCGCGTGCCTCGACGACCCCGGCTGTGCGCTGCAGCCGGCGCAGCAGCGGGCGCCCCGGCTCGCGCCGCGCCAGCTCGTTGGCCGCGCTGGCCGGCAGCACCGAGCGCATCGCGCTCAGCGGGTACAGCGCATTGCCGCCGAGGCGCTGCCCATCCGGCTGGAAGGCGGCATTGAGGCGCTGGAACGCGCCCTTCTGGTGGACGATCAGATAGGCTGGTTCACTCATGGCAGGTCTCCGCGGCGATCATGGGTCATGATGGGTTCGGCTCCAGATGTAGTCCCAATCGCGCGCCCAGGCAAATGGATTCGACCATGCGCAGAAACGGAGGCCGGTCGCGCCATCCGCGCCGGCTGTGACACAATGCGGGCAGCCATCCACCGCCCCTTCCACACATGAATCCAGCCATCACCCCGGGCCTCATCGTCCTGCACGGCAACCAGCTCGAACTGCTGCGCGACGCGGTATTCGCCTGGCTCAGGGAGACCCCGCTCGGCCCGCTGGAACAGGAAACCTTCCTAGTGCAATCGAACGGTGTGGCGGAGTGGCTGAAGATCGCGCTGGCCGAACGCCAGGGCATCTGCGCGGCGACCAGCGTCGCGCTGCCGGCGCGTTTCCTGTGGGATTGCTACCGCGCGATGTTCGGCCAGGCCGAGGTGGCGCGCCGCTCGGCCTTCGACAAGGCCGCGCTGAGCTGGCGGCTGATGCGCCTGCTGCCCGACCTGCTCGGCGAGCCCGATTTCGAGCCGTTGCGCCATTTCCTCGCCGACGGCGAGGCCGAACGCCGGCTGCAGCTGGCCAGCCGCCTGGCCGACCTGCTCGACCAGTACCAGGTCTACCGCGCAGACTGGCTCGCCGACTGGGCCCAAGGCCGCGACCAGCTCAGGCGCGCACAGGGCGACGTGATCGAGCTGGCGCCCGATCAGCGCTGGCAGGCACGGCTGTGGCGGGCCATCCTCGCCAGCATGGACGACGCGGCCCGCGGCAAGGGCCGCGCGCACCTGCACCGCCGCTTCGTCGATGCCATCGAGTGCGGCGAGCAGCCGGTGGCCCCGCTGCCGCGCCGCGTGGTGCTGTTCGGCATCTCCGCGCTGCCGCACCAGACGCTCGAGGCGCTGGCGGCGCTGGCGCGCCACACCCAGGTCATCCTCGCCGTGCCCAACCCCTGCCAATACCACTGGGGCGACATCATCGACGGCCGCGAGCTGCTCAGGAGCGAGCGCAGGCGCCAGCAGCTCAAGGGAGGACAGGAGCTGGCCTGCGTCCCGCTCGAAGCGCTGCACGCAGCGAGCCACCCGCTACTGGCGGGCTGGGGCCGCCAGGGGCGCGATTTCATACGCATGCTCGATGCCTTCGACGATGCCGAGGCCACGCGCGGGCGCTTCGCCAACCTGCGCATCGACCTGTTCAGCGAAGGCGATGGCGATACGCTGCTGGCGCAAATGCAGGCGGCGATACGCGACCTCAGGCCGCTGGCCGAGCACCCGCACGGCGTGCCGGCCACAGCCGACCGCTCGATTGAATTCCACATCGCGCACAGTGCGCAGCGCGAGGTCGAAATCCTCCACGACCGTCTGCTCGGCCTGCTGGCCGAGCCACAGGCGGCGCCGCTCAAGCCGCGCGACATCGTCGTCATGGTGCCCGACATCGAGTGCTTCGCGCCGGCCATCCGCGCCGTGTTCGGCCAGTACAGCCGGCACGATGCGCGTTACCTGCCGTTCGAGATCGGCGACGTGCGCGACCGCAGCGTCAACCCACTGCTGGTTGCACTCGACTGGCTGCTACGGCTGCCGCAGCAACGCTGCCGGCAGAGCGAGGCACGCGATCTGCTCGACGTGCCGGCGCTCGCTGCGCGCTTCGGCCTCGACGCCGAGGACCTGCCGCTGCTCGGCCAGTGGATCGAGGGTGCCGGCGTGCGCTGGGGCCTCGACCTGGCGCACCGCGAGGGCCTCGGGCTCGGCGCGGCAGGCGAGCAGAACGCCTGGCTGTTCGGCATCCGCCGCATGCAGCTCGGCTACGCCAGCGGCGGCGAGGCGAGCTTCGCCGGCATCGAGCCCTATGCCGAGGTGGGTGGTCTCGATGCCGCGCTGGCCGGCTCGCTCGCGCTGTTCGTCGAGGCACTGCTGCGCTGGCGGGCCTTGCTCGCCGAGCCGGCGTCGCCGGCCACCTGGGGCCTGCGCGCACGCGAGCTGCTGGCGGCGTTTTTCGCGGCCGACGACGAGGCCGACAAGCTCACGCTGGCGCTGCTCGACGGCGCCCTGCAGCGCTGGCTCGAAGCCTGCGACGACGCCGGCTTCGTCGAGCCGGTGCCGCTCGCGGTGCTGCGCGAGGCCTGGCTCGGCGCGCTCGACGAGCCCACGCTCAATCACCGCTTCGTGTCGGGCGGCGTCACTTTCTGCACGCTAATGCCGATGCGCGCGATCCCGTTCCGCGTGGTGTGCCTGCTCGGCATGAACGATGGCGACTTCCCGCGCCGCGCGCCGCGCGCCGACTTCGACCTGCTGATCCAGCCCGGCCTGGCGCGCCCCGGCGACCGCTCGCGCCGCGACGACGACCGCTACCTGATGCTGGAGGCGGTGCTGGCCGCGCGCGACAAGCTCTACCTGAGCTGGGCCGGCCGCAACGAGCGCGACAACAGCGTGCAGCCGCCATCGGTGCTGCTGTCGCAACTGCGCGACTACCTCGCGGCGGGCTGGCAGCTCGACCTCACCACGCTCACCACCGAGCACCCGCTGCAGCCGTTCAGCCGCCGCTATTTCGAACAGGGCGGGTTGACCACCTATGCACGCGAATGGCGCGCCGCCCACGCCGGCCCCGACGCGGCCCCTGCCGCACTGCCGGATGCCGCGCTGGACGAGGATTTCCGGCTCACGCTGGGCGAGCTCGCGCAATTCGTCCGCAAGCCGGTGCAGTATTTCTTCCGCCGCCGCCTCGGCGTGGTGTTCGCCGACGATGCCGTGGCCGGCGAGGACGACGAGCCCTTCGGCCTCGATGCGCTCGAGCACTACCACATGGCCGACACCCTGCTCGACGACAGCGGCGAGCGCGAGACGCCGGCCGAGATCCCGGCCAGGCTGCGACTGCGCGCCGAACGGCTGCAACGCACGGGCCTGCTGCCGGTCGGCGAGCTCGGCAGCCTGTGGCGCGACGAACTGGTGCACAGCCTGGCCCCGGTGCGCCAGGCCTGGCTCGCGCTGTGCGAGCGCTTTCCGCTCGAAACCGGCAAGCTGCCGCTGAGCTTCGAACACGCCGGCATCACGCTCGACGACTGGCTCGACCGGCTGCATGGCGACGGCCGGCGCAGCGTCTGGCTCGCCCAGACCGCGAGCAAGACGATGAATGGCAAGGACGAACCGCGTGCCGACAAGCTCGTCGACAGCTGGCTCAAGCAGCTCGCGAGCGCCGCCGCCGGCCACGACACCGGCGGCTACCTGCTTGGCCGCAACGCCATCATCGAGATGCAGCCCTTGCCAGCCCCCGAGGCCCGAGCCACGCTCGCCGCGCTGATCGACTGCTGGCGCGAGGGCCTGAGCCGGCCGCTGCCAACCGCGCTCGCCACCGCACTGGCCGTACTGCGGGACGGCAACGCGCAGGAGGCCTACGACGGCGGTTTCGAGCGCAGTGGCGACGTGGCCGAGCCCTGTCTCGCGCGGCTGTGGCCCGATTTCGAGGCCTTGAGCGGCGAGCCCGACTGGGAGCCATGGTCGCGCCGGCTCTATGCGCCATTCGCCGACTGGCTCGCACAGGTGAACGTCGTGGCGATCGCCACCGACGCGGAGGACGAGGCATGAGCCATATTCTTGAACCGCTGGTGTTCCCTCTGCACGGCTCGCGTCTGATCGAGGCCAGCGCCGGCACCGGCAAGACCTGGACCATCGCGGCGCTCTACCTGCGCCTGGTACTGGGCCATGGCGACGAGCAGGCGTTCGCGCGGCCGCTGCTGCCGGCGGACATCCTCGTCATGACCTTTACCCGCGCCGCCACGCGCGAGCTGTCCGACCGCATCCGCGCCCGCCTGGTCGAGGCGGCGAAGTGCTTTCGCGGCGAGGCGCAGGCCGAGGGCGACGCCTTCCTGGCCGCGCTGATCGACGCCTACCCGCCCGGCACGCCCCGGCTGCAGGCCGCCTACCGCCTGACGCTGGCGGCCGAGGCGATGGACGACGCGGCCATCTTCACGATCGATGCCTGGTGCCAGCGCATGCTGCGCGAACACGCCTTCGACAGCGGCAACCTGTTCGACGAAGCGCTGCTGAGCGACCAGACCGCACTGTTCGACGATGCCGTGCGCGACTACTGGCGCCAGCAGGTGTACCGTCTCGACGGCCCGGCACTGGCGGCGCTGCTGCAATGCTGGTCCGATCTCGGCGCGCTCGCGCAGGCCACGCGCCATCTGGTGAACCACGCGGGGGAACTGGCGCCGCCGGAGATGCCGCTCGCACCGCTGATCAACGGCTTCCGGCGCGAGCAGCAGGCCGCGCTCGCGCAGCTCAAGCACGGCTGGGTCGAGCGCGCCGGACGCATGCAGGCATGGCTCACCGCACAGCTGGCGGACAACCCGAAATGCTTCAACGGCACCAAGCTCAAGCTGGAGCGCGCGCTGGGCTGGTTCGACGCGCTACGCAGCTGGGCCGCCGACCCCGCCCAAACCCGGCCCGAACTGAACGACACCGCCTGGAACCGCCTCGCCCCGGACGGCCTGCTGGACGCCTGCAGCAAGGGCGTCAGCCTCGCCGTGCCGGCCGATTTCGACGCGGTATCTACGCTGCAGGCAGCGCTGGCGGCGCTGCCTGAGCTCAAGCCGCTGCTGCTCGCCCACGCCAGTCACCGCATTGCCGCGCGCATGGCGGAACTCAAACGCTGGGGCCGGCAATTCGGCTTCGCCGACATGCTCGAGCGGCTGCGCGCGGCGCTTGAAGGGCCGCACGGCGCAGCCCTGCGCACGCGCATCGTGGGCCAGTTCCCGGTCGCGCTGATCGACGAGTTCCAGGACACCTCGCCGGCACAATACCGCCTGTTCGACCTGCTCTACCGCGTCGCCGACAACGAGCCAGCCCACGCGCTGCTGCTGATCGGCGACCCCAAGCAGTCGATCTACGGCTTCCGCGGCGCCGACATCCACAGCTATCTCGCCGCGCGCCGGGCTACCAGCGGGCGGCACTATGTGCTCGACACCAATTTCCGCTCGACCGGGCCGCTGGTCGCGGCGGTGAACCGCGTGTTCCTCCATGCGGAGGGTGCCGACGGGCGGCCGGGCCACGCGGCGGGCGCCTTCCGTTTCCGCCGCGACGGCGACAACCCGCTGCCCTACGAGGCGGTGCAGGCACGCGGCCGCGCCGAGCGGCTGTGCGATGGCCAGGGCGAGCAGCCGGCGCTGACGCTGTGGCAGGCGCCGGCCGACGACCTCAAGGCCGATGACTACCGCCGGCTGTTCGCCGCGCGCTGCGCCGAGCACATCGTGCAGCAGCTCAACGATGCGGCCGTCGGTTTCCGCCGCGACGCGCCCGACGCAGCTTTCACGCGCCTCAAGCCGGCCGACATCGCGGTGCTCGTGCGCGACCGCAACGAGGCCCAGGCGGTGCGCCGGGCGCTGCAGCAGCGCGGCGTGGCGAGCGTCTACCTGTCGGACAAGGAATCGGTGATGGAAGGCCAGGAGGCCGCCGACCTGCTGCGCTGGCTGCAGGCGGTCGCAAACCCGCTCGATGGCCGTCTGGCGCGCGCCGCCTTCGCCACGCCGAGCGCGGACCTGCCCTTGCCCACGCTGGCCGCGCTGGCGAGCGACGATCACGCCTGGGAAGCACGCGTCGAGCAACTGAAGGCGCTGCACCTGAGCTGGCAACGCCAGGGCGTGCTGGCCATGCTGCGCCGGCTGATCCACGAGCTCGACCTGCCGGCGCGGCTGCTCGCCACGCCGGGCGGCGAGCGCCGCCTGACCAACCTGCTGCACCTGGCCGAGCTGTTGCAGGGCGCGAGCCAGCAGCTCGACGGCGAGCAGGCGCTGATCCGCTGGCTCGCCGAGCAGATCGAGAGCGGCGGCGAGGCCGGCGACGAGCGCATCCTGCGGCTCGAAAGCGATGCCGAGCTGGTCAAGGTGATCACCGTGCACAAGTCCAAGGGGCTCGAATACCCGCTGGTCTACCTGCCCTTCGCGGTGACGGCGCGCCCGGTCGAGCGCCGCAATCGCAGCTTCGTCGATTATGTCGATGCCACGGGTCAGCGCCGGCTCGATCTGGCGCTGTCGGAGCCGGCCATGGCGGCGGCCGAATCGGCACGCCTGGCGGAAGACCTACGGCTGCTCTACGTGGCGCTGACGCGGCCGCGCCATGCGCTGTGGCTGGGCATCGCCGCGCTGCCCGCGCGCAGGAAGGGCGAAAACCGCCTGCACGAATCGGCTCTCGGCTATCTGCTGACCGGCGGCGCCGCGCTGGCGGCCGGCCAGCTGGCCGCCGCGCTCGATGCCTTGCGCGGCGGCAATCCGCATATCGCGATCGAGACGGTGAGCCGCGATGTCGGCCACACCATGCTGTCGCGTATCGAGGCACGCCCGCCGCTGATCGACGCGCCGGTGTACCGCGCCGATTTCGAACGCGACTGGGGCATCGGCAGCTTCAGCGCGCTGACCCGCGCCATGGCCACGCCTGTCCACGCCCTCCCGGTGCCGATCCACGCGCTGCAGCAAAAGCTCATGGATGCGGAGATCGCCACGCCGGCGCCCACCGCCGACGAGGCGCCGTGGCACCGCTTCCCGCGCGGCGCCCTGCCCGGCAACTTCCTGCACGAGCAGCTCGAATGGCTGGGCCACGAAGGCTTCGCCAGCGTCCACGCGCCAGCTTTCGACGTGCGTCTCGCGGCCCGCTGCGAGCGCGCCGGCTGGGAACACCGCCAGGAGGACGTGATCGCCTGGATCAAACAGGTAGCGGTGACACCGCTGCCGCCGCTCGGTGCGGCGCTCAGCGACATCCGCCACGCCGTGCCCGAGATGGAGTTCTGGTTCCCGGCCGATGGTCTCGATGCTGCCGAGCTCGATCGCCTGTGCCACGGCAAGCTGCTCGACGGGCGGCGCCGGCCCGCGCTGCCCGTGCGCAAGCTGCAGGGCATGCTCAAGGGCTACATCGACCTCGTGTTCGAGCACGAGGGCCGCTACTGGGTCATCGACTACAAGTCGAACGCGCTCGGCGCCGGCGATGCCGACTATCACGCTTCGGCGCTGGCCGACGCCATGGCGGCCCACCGCTACGAAGTGCAGGGCGCCCTCTACCTGCTGGCGCTGCACCGGTTGCTGAAAAACCGCCTCGGCGCACACTATGACCCGGCGCGGCAGCTCGGCGGCGCGATGTTCCTGTTCCTGCGCGGCATCGCCGGGCCCACGCACGGCTGCCACCTGCTGCCGGCCGACACGGCGCTGCTCGATGCACTCGACAGCCTGATGGGCGATGCGACGGAGGCCACGGCATGAACACCACGCTGCTCGACCATCTCGACACTCTGGCCGAAACAGGCCAACTGCGCCGCCTCGGTGCCGCGTTCGCGCGCTTTGTCGCCTCGCTCGGCGAGGCGGGCCCACCGCTGATCGTCGCCAGCGCCCTGCTGTCCGAGCTTGAAGGGCGCGGCCACAGCTGCCTGCAGCTCGATGAACTGGCCCGCGAGCCCGGCACGCTGCTCGGCTGGCCGCCGGAGACCTGGCAGGACCTGGCCGCCAGCGCCGGGCCGCTGCCTGACGATGTCGACGGCTGGCGCCGTGCGCTCGCCGTCTGCACGCAGGTGTGGAACTGCGATCTCGCCGACTGCGCGCAACCGCTCGTGCTCGACGGCCAGCGCCTCTACCTGCGCCGCTACTGGCGCGACGAGACGCGGGTGGCGCGGGCGGTGCGCGAGCGGGCGGCGATGGCACGCGAGGTGGATACGGCGGCCATCCAGCACTGGCTCGGCCGCCTGTTCGATACCGGCGACGACCGGCCGGACTGGCAGCAGGTCGCCTGTGCCGTCGCGGTGCGCGCCGGTTTCTCGGTGATCACGGGCGGCCCCGGCACCGGCAAGACCTACACCGTGGCGCGCCTGCTGGCGCTGCTGTTCGCGCTCGCCGACGAGCCAGGCCGCCTGCGCATCGCACTCGCGGCGCCAACGGGCAAGGCGGCGGCGCGCCTCAAGCAGGCGATCGACCAGGCGCTGACGGCGCTGGCCGGCAAGGTCGGCACGGCCCTGCCGCTGGCCGCGCTGATGGCGCGCATGGGTGCGGCGCGCACGCTGCACAGCCTGCTCGGCGCGCGGCCCGACACGCGGGCCTTCCGCCACCACGCGGGCAACCCGCTCGACGTCGATGTGCTGATCGTCGATGAGGCCTCGATGGTGCATCTCGAAATGATGGCCTCGCTGCTCGACGCGCTGCCACCGCAGGCCATGCTGATCCTGCTCGGCGACAAGGACCAGCTCGCCTCGGTCGAGGCCGGCGCGGTGCTCGGCGACCTGTGCCGCGACGCCGAGACCGGTGCCTACGATGCGGATACCGCAGCGTTTGTCGCCAACGTCACCGGCCATGCGCTGCCCGACGCCTTTCTCGGCCATGGTGGCGCACTCGCCCGGCAGACCGTGATGCTGCGCAAGAGCCGCCGCTTCGGCGGGCCGATCGGCGCGCTCGCGCTGGCCGTCAATGCCGGCGACCCGGTGGCGGCGGAGGCCTGCCTGCGTGCCGGCGCCGACCCGGCCCTGGCCTGGCATGCCGGCACCCACCAGGCCGCGCTGCTCGATCTCGCGCTGGCCGGCCGGCCCGGCGCCGAGGGCGGCTACCGCGCCTACCTGTCGCTGCTCGGCCAGCCGCCGGCCGACGCCACCGCGCACGAAGACTGGGTGCGCCAGGTGCTGCTGGCCTTCGAGCGCTTCCGCATCCTGTGCGCAGTGCGCGAGGGCGAGTGGGGGGTGAGCGGGCTCAACCAGGCGATCGAGCAGCATCTCGACGCACAGGGGCTGATCCGCCGCCGCGGCGAGTGGTATGTGGGGCGGCCGGTGATGGTGACGCGCAACGACTACGGGCTCGGCGTGTTCAACGGCGATATCGGCATCACGCTGGCCGACCCGCAGCGGCCCGATGCGCTGCGCGTGTACTTCCTCGAGGGCGAGGCGGTGCGCTCGGTGCTGTCGACGCGCCTGCGCGATGTCGAGACGGCCTACGCGATGACGGTGCACAAGTCGCAGGGCTCCGAGTTCCTGCACACGGTGCTGGTGTTGCCGCCCGAGCCGGTGCCGGTACTCGCGCGCGAACTGGTCTACACCGGCATCACGCGTGCGCGCGAGCGTTTCACGCTGGTATCGCCCGAGCCGTCGGTGCTGCGCATCGCCATCGAGAAACGCACGCGCCGCGCCAGCGGCCTGCGCGACCGGCTGGCCTGAGCCGCTTCTAGGCCTTGCCGACTGCCGCGCGCGGCGCGCCGAATGTCGGCAGCCGCTCCGCCAGCTTGCGCGTCACCAGCGAGATGGCGAGGATCAGCAGCAGCGAGACGGCGAAATCGACGGCCAGCCAGCCCGTCGGGTGGATGAAGAAATGCGTGTGCAAGATGTAGATTTCCAGCACGCAGGCGGCAAACGGCTTGAACGGCGCGTGCACCCAGGCCGGCAGGTGCAGCCGCAACAGGCCCTGGATCACGAACAGCGCCAGCGCCGAAATCGCGACGAGCGAGGTCACCGGCGCGCCGAAGCCAAAACGCGCGATGGCGGCGGCCACGGCCAGTGCCACGAACAACAGCACGCTGTGGCGCACCGACGCCTGCCAGCGCTGGTTCACATAAGCCACACCGAAACAGAACGAGAACGCCGTCAGCCACAGCATGTGGCCGTAGCGGATGCGGTCGGACAGCACGAAGGCCGCCAGCAACAAGGCGAAGGTCGCCACGGTGCCGCCCGCACCGGGCCGCAGCAAGCGCGCCAGCAGCGGGTAGGCGATGTAGAACAGCAACAGCAGCGTGAAATACCATAGGCCACCGCCGAAGGGGCTCGGGTTGGGCAGGTAGAACCAGCTGAGAAAGCCGCTGAGCCCGGTCACGCCGAGCAGCGACTGCCAGCTGAAGATGCCTGCCCGCCCCTGCACCAGGAACAGCACCAGCAGCAGCAGATTGATCGCCAGCAGATCGGGCCCGAGCCGGCTCAGCTTGTTGCCGATGAAGCGGCCGGCGGCCGGCGTGGCGCCGTAGATATGGGCGGTGAAATAGCCCGAGGCAAAACCGAACAGGCACAGCGCGGCCGACACGACGATCCAGAACGCCGACGGCGGAAAGAAATGGCCGGCAGCAACGATGAGGATGGATGCGACCTTGGCGCTCTCGAAGTTGCGGCTGACATCCTGCGAAAACGCCATGAAATCTCGACTCCTTGCCTGGAACACGCGGCGGACATGCCTGCGTCATCGCCAGTGTCGCAGATTTTGCCGGGCAGGGGCAGTCGCGTCGGCGTCAGGCGCGCAGCTCGGCGAGACGCGCGTTGTGCTCCCTGAGCCAGCCGGGCAAGGCGTCGCCGGCCATCGGCCTGGCGATCAGGTAGCCCTGGCCCAGCGTGCAGCTCGATGCCTGCAGCAGGCGCCAGTCCTCCATGGTCTCGACGCCCTCCGCCACCGTGGTCAGCTTGAGGCGGTTGGCCATGTCCAGCGCCGACTGCAGGATCACGCGCAGGTGCTCGCGCTGGTGCGCGCCATGCACGAAGGAGCGGTCGACCTTGAGCTCGGTGAACGGGATGCGCGACAGCTGCTGCATCGAGGCAAAGCCGGTGCCGTAGTCGTCGATCGACAGCCCGAAGCCCTTGAGCCGCAGCCGCGCCAGCGTGCCGAGCGACATGCCGAGATCGGCCACGATGGAGCTCTCCGTCACCTCCCACACGATCTGCTCGGCCGCCAGCCGGTGGGCGTTGAGCAGCTCGGCCACCTCGGTGACGAATTCGGGTCGGTTCAGCAGCAGCGGCGACAGGTTGACGGCAACCGACAGCTTGAGGCCATGCGCGTTCCAGACCGCGGCCTGCTCGAAGGCCTGGCGCACCACTTCGAGCGTCAGATCGTGGATCAGCCCATGCGACTCGGCCAGCGGGATGAACTGCACGGGCGGAATCCAGCCGTGCTCGGGGTGCTGCCAGCGTGCGAGCGCCTCCACCCCCTTGATCATGCCGGTCTTCATGTCGACCTTGGGCTGGAAATGCACCGAGATCGTCCGCGACACGATAGCGTGGGCCAGCTCCGCGATGCTGGCCACGGGCGCCGGGCTGGTCACTGGCGTGTAATGGCCGGGGGTGTCGCGGTGCCGCAACAGCGCGGCGCGCAGCTGCGCCTCGGTCAGCGGCTTCTGCAGCGCGGCCAGCAACGGCAGGCCGAGCGCCTGGGCCATGGTCTCGACCGAGCTGATCAGCGTGCTGTCCTTGCTCGACGCCACGATCAGCAAGGCCGGCAGATGATGTTTGGCGAGCTGGTGGATGAACTCGACGCCATCCATGCCCGGCATTTCGAGGTCCACGATCACCAGCCGCGGGTGCGGCAGGGTGGCCAGTTTCAGCAGCCCCTCGGCGCCGTCCGCCGCCTCGTATACCTGGGCCATGCCCACCTTGCGGCACAGCTCCACGGCATGCTGCCGCTGCAGCGGGCTGTCGTCGACCACCAGCACGATGTCGATCGGCGGGTTGAGCGGATCAACGGCCATGGCGCTCGATCACTGTGGCAATGCGGTCGAGCGGGATGACCTCGCTGACGCCGCCCAGTGCAATCGCCTCCTTGGGCATGCCGAACACGACACAACTCGCTTCGTCCTGGGCATAGGTGGTGGCCCCCGTGCCGTGCAGCTCCTTGAGCCCGCGCGCGCCGTCGTCGCCCATGCCGGTCATGATGAAGCCGACCGCGTTGCGCCCGGCCGCCTTGGCCACCGAGCGGAACAGCACATCGACCGATGGCCGGTGGCGGCTCACCAGCGGGCCGTCGACCACCTCGACGTAGTATTGCGCACCGCTGCGCTTGACCAGCATATGCCTGCCGCCGGGCGCGATCAGCGCCAGGCCGGGTACGATGCGGTCGTTGCTGGCGGCCTCTCTCACCTCGATGCGCGACAGGCTGTTGAGGCGACTGGCAAAGCTCTGCGTGAACTTCTCCGGCATGTGCTGTACGACGACGATGCCCGGGCTGGTGGCCGGCAGCGCCGTCAACACCACCTCGAGCGCCTGGGTACCGCCGGTCGAGGTGCCCAGCGCCACGATCTTCTCGGTCGTCGGCAGGTGATGCGCCGCACCCGGCGCATCGAGAATGGCGTCGGCCGACAGCTTGGGCGCCGCCATGCGCTCGTTGATCAGCGCATCGACGCCGCCGGGGCGTGCCGCTGGCCGCTCGGCCCCGGCAGGCGCGGGCCGCAGCCGGTTCATGCGCGCCTGAGCTGCGGCGCGCACGGCCGAGATCAGGTCGGCGGAGCTGTCCTGGATGAAATCGCGCAGGCCGATCGAGGGCTTGGTGATAACACCGATCGCGCCGGCAGCGAAGGCCTGCATGGTCACGTCGGCACCCTTCTCGGTCAGCGACGAACAGATCACCACCGGGGTCGGGCGCGAAGCCATCAGCTGCTTGAGAAAGGTGATGCCGTCCATGCGCGGCATCTCGATATCGAGCACGATCACGTCGGGCCACACCGTCTTCATGCGCTCCATCGCGAACAACGGGTCGGACGCGGTGCCGACGATCTCGATGTCGCGGTGCTTGCCCAATACCTCCTGCATCACCTGCCGCACCACGGCAGAGTCGTCGACGATCAGTACCTTGATGCTCATGGCTAGGCCGGCACCGCCTGCGGCATGGAGGCGCCATAGCGCACCCACACGTCGCCGGTATCGAGTTGAAATCGCAGGTAGCGGTAGCCGCGGCCGCCGAGATCCTGGTTGATTGCCTTCAGGCCGGTGTCGGCGATCAGCGTGCGGGCGAACTCGGCGTTGATCTGCCCGACGCCCTCGGCCTGCTCGCGGTCGAACACGCGCGCGCCGCCGAACAGCTTGACCTCGCAGCCTTCGATATCGGCACCGTGCGCCGCCATCTGCCCGCACAGCAGCGCCATCGCCTCGTCGCCATAGCGCCCGTCGAGCGCCGCCGGAGCGCGCTGCGGCATGCCATGCCTGGGCAGCAGGAAATGGCACATGCCGCCGATCTGGCGGCGTGCATCCCACAGGGTGATGGCGACGCAGGAGCCGAGCACGGTTTCGATGCGCTCGTCGGGGCGGCCGACATAGACCTCGCCCGGGTTCAGGTAGACGCGGATGCTCATGGCGCGCGCTTCCGGTAGATCGACGGCATCACCAGCTCCAGCCCGCTGTCCATGCCGTGCAGGCTTTCCGAATGGCCGACGAACAGCCAGCCGCCCGGGCGCAGGTGCTCGGCCACGGCACGCACCACGCGCGCCTTGGTCGGCAGGTCGAAATAGATGATCACGTTGCGCAGAAACACCACGTCGAACAGGCCCAGGGATGAAGGCAGCCCCATCAGGTTGAGCTGCCGGAATTCCACTTTCTTGCGCAGTTCCTGTTGCACCAGGAACTGCCCCTCGTACTGCCCCAGCCCCTTGAGGCAGAAGCGTTTCAGGTAATCCTTGGGGATCTTTTCCCCGCGCGCCATCGGGTACAGGCCACGGCGCGCCGCCGCCAGCACGCGGCTCGAGATGTCGGAGCCGAACACCGCCCACGGCAGATGTGCGCGCGTCGCTTCGAGCAGCATCGCCACCGAGTAGGCTTCCTCGCCGGTCGAGCTCGCCGCGCTCCATATCTTCAGTGTATGCGAGCGATCGGCGCTCGGCAGGATTTGCTGCCGCAGAAAATCGAAATGCTTGTGTTCGCGGAAGAAGTAAGTCTCGTTGGTGGTGATCAGGTCGATCGCCTGCTGCCGCTCCTCGTCCTGCTCCGGCGCCATCAGCAGGTTGTAATAGTCCTTGAAGCTGGGGAGCCCGAGCATCCCCAGTCGCTTGACCAGGCGCCCGCTGACCAGCGATTTCTTCGAGCTCGACAGGTGCAGGCCGATCTCGCTGTGGAACAGCTGCCGCAGCAGGCGGAACTCCTCGTCGGACAGCGTGGATGGCGGCAGCATCATCGCACCCAATGGGGAGCCCCTCAGTCTGCGGTTTCTTCACCGTGCGTCAGGCCGATCAGCGCCGACATCTCGTCCACCGACAGCACCTGATGGATGTCGAGCGTGATGACGAAACGGTCGTTGCGGCTGAACATGCCCTCGATGAAGTCGGCGCGGATCTTGGCGCCGAACGAGGGCCTGGGCTCCATCTCGCTGCTGTCGAGCGTCAGCACCTCGTTGACGGCATCGACGATCACGCCGAGCGGCTGCATCTCCTCTTCCTGCGCCACCTCCAGGATCACGATGCAGGTGCGCCGCGCGATCTGCGTCTCGCTGCGGCCGAAGCGGATCGACAGGTCGATCACCGGCACCACCGCCCCACGCAGATTGATCACCCCGCGCAGGAAGGCCGGCATCAGCGGTATCTCGGTAAGGCCGCCAAATTCGATGATCTCGCGGATATGCTCGATCTGGATCGCAAACAGCTCCGCTCCCAGGGTGAACGTCAGGTACTGGCGCGTCTGTACCTGCTCCTTGGCCTTGACGGCCCTGCCGTTCTGCGTCGCAAGCTGGGACATGGGCGTATTCCTCAGAAACGGGTGAACGAGGTTTCGTCGACCGTCTCGTCACCCCGGCTCGCCTGTGCCGCGCGCGCGCGCGGCTGGGCGGCTGCGGCCTTGCGCTGGGCCGGGCGCTGGCCGACGACCTTGCGCCCCTGGCCATCCACCTTGAAGAAGGTGATCAGCTCCTGCAGCTGGATGGCCTGCGCGCTCATTTCCTCCGATGTCGACGACAGCTCTTCCGAGGCCGAGGCGTTCATCTGCGTGGTCTGCGCCAGCTGGGTCACCGCGGTATTGATCTGCTCCAGCCCGTTGGTCTGCTCGCGCGAGGCGGCAGTGATTTCCTGCACCAGGTCGGCCGTCTTGCGGATCGACGGCACCATCTGGTCGAGCAGGCCGCCGGCGCGCTCGGCCAGCGTCACGCTGTTGCCGGCCACCGAGCCGATTTCCTGCGCAGCGACCTGCGAGCGCTCGGCCAGCTTGCGCACCTCGGCCGCCACCACGGCGAAGCCCTTGCCGTGCTCGCCGGCACGCGCGGCTTCGATCGCCGCGTTGAGCGCCAGCAGGTTGGTCTGGTAGGCGATGTCGTCGATGATGCCGATCTTGTCGGCGATCTGGCGCATGGCCACCACCGTCTGTTTCACCGCGTCGCCACCTTCGGCCGCATCGGTCGACGATTTGCTCGCCATGCCGTCGGTGACGCGGGCGTTCTCGGCGTTCTGCGCCACAGTGGCGGAAATCTCCTCGACCGAGGCGCTGGTTTCCTCGACGTTGGCCGCCTGCTCCGAGGCATTCTGGCTGAGCGCCTGAGCCGAGGCCGACACCTCCTCCGAGGCCGAGGCCAGCGAATCGGCCGAGGTGCGCACGTCGGAGATGATGTCGGTCAGCTTGGTCACCACTTGGCGCAGGCTGAACAGCATGCTGCTGCTGTCACCCTGGCGCACCGGCACATCGACCGTCAGGTCGCCCTCGGCAATGCGCTGCAGCAGATCGACAGCATATTCGGGCTCACCGCCAACCTGGCGCGTGACAATTCTTGCCAGCAGGATACCCAGGGCGATCGATAGCCCAAAAGCGATCAATACCGCCACAATGGTCAACAGCCGTACGCTCGATACCATCTTGCTGTTTTGCTGGTTGGCGTCTTCGGCCTGCTTCTCGTTGTCGGTGGCAATCTCGTCAAACACCTTGTCGATCTTGCCGATCAGGATACGCAAGTCGCCGTTGATCAGCTTGGTCGCCTCCTGCTCCTGCCCGCCCCTGATCAATTTGATGGCGTTGTCGCTCATCTTGAGATAATCGGCTTGCATCACCTTGAACTCCTCGCGCCACCGCACCTCATTGGCGGAGGGCTCGGTTTTCAGGTACAGGTCCCAGAATTTGTTGGTCTTCTCGTTATACCCTTCGTATCTGGACACGGAGGCATTCAGGCCCTCGGGGTCGGCCGCCTGACTCATCATGCGCACCACCGTGCGTGCCGAAGCGACCATATTCACATTGGCTCGTCCCAGATTGCTGATGGCCAGCAGGTTGGTGACATAGATGCTCTCGCCACCCTCGCCGACCCGCTGGATGTTGATCACACCCCACGCGCCGATGATCAAGGTCAACATGGACGACAACACGAATGCCACCAGCAGCTTGGACCCCAGCTTCAACCTCATGAACCATCCCATTGCCGTCTCCTTAACCAATATTTTGTTGTGGACTGGACTGCTGCGACAGCGACGCGTCCCTAGCCGCCCCCTCGCTACGACTGGCACTCGTCACCAAGTGCGGTACATCGAGAATCAGCGCCACCCGCCCGTCGCCGAGAATGGTCGAGCCGCCGATGCCCTTGACCCGGGTGAACAGGCTGCCCAGCGGCTTGATCACCGCCTGGAATTCACCGAGCAGGCGGTCCACCACCAGGCCGGCGCGGGTCTGCCCGTACTGCACCACGACCAGGCTTTCGCGCCGTGGCGCCTCGCCCGGCAGCTCGAACAGCTCGCGCAGGCGCAGGTAGGACAGCGGCTCGCCGCGCAGATTGACGATATGGTGGGCATTGCCGGCCGAACTGTGGTCGGCGCATTCGATCACCATGTCGAGCGGGATGACGAACACGGCATCGTTCACCATGACCTGGAAGCCGTCGATGATCGCCAGCGTGAGCGGCAGGCGGATGCGCACCGTGGTGCCCTGGCCGAACACGCTGAGGATATCGACCTCGCCGCGCAGCGATTCGATGTTCTTTCTCACCACGTCCATGCCGACGCCGCGCCCGGACAGGTTGGTGACGGCCTCGGCGGTGGAAAAGCCGGGCTCGAAGACGAGGTTGAAGATCTCGCTTTCGCTCAGCACCTGGTCGGCGCTGACCAGGCCACGCTCGATCGCCTTGGCGAGTATGCGCTCGTGGTCGAGACCCTTGCCGTCGTCTGACACCTCGATGACGATGCTGCCCGACTCATGATAGGCATTGAGGCGCAGCGTGCCGGTGAGCGGCTTGCCGCGCTCCAGGCGCACCTCGGTGGGTTCGATGCCGTGGTCCATGGCGTTGCGCACGATATGCATCAGCGGGTCGGCGAGTTTCTCGACCATCGATTTGTCGAGCTCGGTCTCGGCGCCGGTGATGACCAGCTCGATGTTCTTGCCGAGATCCTTGGAGATGTCGCGCACCACGCGCGGAAAACGCTGGAACACCTCGCCGATGGGCACCATGCGCAGCGTCAGCGCGGCATCGCGGATCTGCTCGACCAACGCAGACAGCGTCTGCGTGGCCTCGTCGAACTGATTGTCCTGTTTCTTCTTGGCCACCAGGTTGGCGCCGGCGCCAGCGATCACCAGCTCGCCGACGAGGTTGATCAGCTGGTCGAGCTTGTTCACCTCGACCTTGATGAAACGCTGCTCCTGCGTGCGCTTCTCCTCGCCCTGCTTCTGCTTGGAGAGCGCGGCGGCGACCACCGTGCCGGGCACCAGCTTCTCTTCGACCAGCATGGTGCCGATCGGCTTGGGCGGGATCGGCTGCGCCTGTTGCTTGTCGAGAATGGCTTCAAGCTCGTGCTCGGTCAGCGCGCCGCCCTTGACCAGTATCTCGCCCAGCCGCTTGGGTGGCTCGGGCAGGGTTTCGATCAGCTTGATGTATTCGGCGATCTTGCTGTGCGGCGGAATGATGTGGATCTGGCTTTCATCGCGCACGAACTCGAAAACCCCGTCGATGGTCTGGCGGTCGGCATCCGACGCAAAATCGATCTCGAAGCCGAGGTAGCAGCTTTCCGGGTCCAGCTGCTCGGCGTCGGGCAGGTTGTCGACCAGCGTGTGCAGGTAGGTGATGCGGCCCAGCGTGGCGAGGTAGCGGATGAAGGACAGCGGGTCCATACCGTTCCTGAGCACGTCGATGCCGAAACGCAGCGACAGGTGCCAGGTGTCGGCATCGACATGGCCGCCGCCCTCGATCTCGACTGCCGCCTCGCTCGGCTCCGCCTGCGGGCTGGTGGTGGCGGGCAGGTGGACGGCATCCTTCACGCCGAGATAGCCGTTGAGCCCCGCTTCGAGGTCGATGCGCGCCGCTGGATCGGGGTCGTCGCGTTCACGGCCGTCCTCTATCATATCGATGAGCGCCGAGATGTAGTCGCCGCAGCGTAGCAACAGCGACAGCATGGCCTCGTCGATGGCGAGCTTGCCGTTGCGCACGCGGTCGAGCAGGCTCTCGACGATATGGGTGAAGGCCACCACGCCGTCGAGCGCGAACAGCCCGGCCGAGCCCTTGATGGTGTGGGCCGCGCGGAAGATGGCGTTGATCGCCTCGGGCGTCGCGCCACCCTGTTCGATATCGAGCAGCGCCGCCTCCATCGCGGCCAACAGCTCCCTCGCCTCCTGCACCAGCGCACTGCGTGCGGCATCGAGCTCCATGGCGGCCCCTAGTTGAGATGGGTGATCAACACCGGGTCGCCCAACACCCCGGCCAGGTTGAGCAGGTCGATCACGCTCAGCGCCGCGGCACTATGACGCACGAAGCTCAGCTGCCTGGCGGTGCGCGCCGCCTCGCGCTTGAGCATGAGCATGAGCTGCACACCCGAGGTATCGATCTCGTCCACGTGCGACAGGTCGATCTCGATGTCGTGGCCGCTCGCCAGGCACTCCAGCAGGGCCGGCTTGAGCTCCGCGGCACGAAAGATGTTGAATTCACCTTCGATGCGAGCCAGGATACGCTCGCCTTGTTGCTCGATGACCAGCGCCATGATTGGCCCTCAGCGGGTGCGGTGGGTTAAGGGAGAATCAGCTTGGCTACGGCATCCAGCAGGATAGGCGGCTGGAATGGCTTGATCACCCAGGCACGCACGCCGGCCGCCTTGCCTTCGGCCTTCTTGGTCTCGTCGGCCTCGGTGGTAAGCATGATGATGGGCGTGAACTTGTAGTTGGGCAGCTGCTTGGCCGCCTTGACGAAGGTGATGCCGTCCATGTTCGGCATGTTGACGTCGGAAATGATCAGGTTGAACTTGCGCCCGTCGAGCTTGGTCAGCGCGTCCTTGCCGTCCACCGCCTCCACGACCTCGTAGCCGGTACTTTTCAGGGCAATCGCCACGGTCTGCCGCAGGCTGAAGGAGTCATCCACGATCAGGATGGTCTTGCTCATTACTCGATACCTCGGTGGTTGGCATACCTAGCGTTATAGGTGAGCGAACGGCAGCTAGACAAGATGAGACGCGCAGGTCGTCCGGGCTATTTCATGACCATGAAATCGGCGCCGCGACCTCAGAAAAACTCGACCGATGACGTCGCCACGCCGGCCGTCGCGCTGCCCGCATGCGCCTCGCGCTGTTCCAGCGTGGTATAGGTTTTTTCCAGATCGGCCAGCCAGCGCTCGCGGTCGAGTGCCGGTATCAGCCCCTGGCGCCCGGCCGTGTCGATGGCATCGCGCAGCTTGTCGATATCGCGCTGCACATGGTCGAGAATCTGGCTCACCCGGTCCTGGAACTGCAGGTTCACCAGCACATCCTGCACCTCGCGTTCCACCGCCTTGCTTTCGCCCTCGAGCTGCTGCACGGTCTGGTTCAGCCTGACCGCGGTTTGCTGGAAACCCGAGATCACGGCACGGATCACCGTGTTGGAGTTGCCGATCAGCGCGGCGTCGTCCTGCGCCAGCCGGTCGGCCACCGCCGACGCAGAGCCGATGGCCTGGTTCACCGCATCCACCTTCTCGCTGATGCGCTTGCCCGTCTCGCCCGACATGGTGGACAGCTTGCGCACCTCATCGGCCACCACGGCAAACCCCCGTCCCGCCTCGCCCGCCCGCGCCGCCTCGATGGCGGCATTGAGCGCCAGCAGATTGGTCTGCGTGGCGATGGCGCCGACCTCGGAGGCCATCCGCTTGAGCTCTTCGTTGAATTGCCCCAGCTCACTGATCTCCTTGAGCAGCTGGCTGCGTGCCCCCAGCGCCTGTTCGAGCGCCTGCACGATGCCGCCGAGCTCCTGCTCGGATTGCGAAATGGCGTGCAGCACCTCGCCGCCGCTACTGGCAGAGGCCAGCGATACCGCCGCGCCGAGCCGCTCGTTGATGCCGGTGAAGCGCATGGCCAGGGTATCGACCGCCTCCCGCGTCTGGTTCCGGCCCAAGTCGATGTGGCGGCGCCACAGCGGCAGGATGCTGGCCAGCAGCGGCGACAGGGTATCGGCTGCCGGCTCCGGGCCGGCCTGGGCTGCATCGCCCACGGGCGGCATCCCTTGGGCGACAGTGGGCGGCTTCGACAGCCACAGCCAGGCAGCGCCGATCAGCAGACCGGTAATCAGCCCCTGCCACCAGCTGGCGGCAAGCACGCTCATCAGCACTAGGTTGACCAAGGCGAGCACACCCGCCAGCAATAGATTTCTCGGTAAGGACATGTTCGGCAATCGCAATGGTCTCTGTATCGTGCTAGTTGATCGCGCAGACTAAAGCAAGCCGGCCAGGGGCGGCCCCGCGCAGCATCGTGAAAAAAACCTGCACCGCGCGCAAAATTCTTGCGTATCACGCGATTGGCATATCACGTTGACAATCGCTGCCGGGCACGGCAATATCTATTTGATACATCAGTCTTTTCTACTATTCCCGCATTGCGGGATTCGCATCTTCTTCCCGCAAAACCCCATCAGCCGGGGCTTGGCGGCTCACAGAACCTTTGCAATTCCGGCCAAACAGTGGTTCGATACGCAGTCAGGCCATGTCCCGGCCCTGCTCCGACAATACCAAACGAGGATTCCATGAGAACCAAGAAAGAACTGATCGACCTGGTCGCCGAACGTACTCAACAGCCAAAAACCGTTGCCGAAGCTTTTGTTGACGCGCTGGGCGACGCCATTCGCGACGTGCTGGCCAAGGGCGACGAATTCGTACTGCCAGGCGTCGGCAAGTTCGCGGTGAAGGCCAAGGCTGCCAAGACCGGCCGCAACCCGAAGACTGGCGAAGCGATCGAGATCGCCGCGCGCAAGGCTCCGTCCTTCAGCGCCGCCAAGGCACTCAAGGATGCCGTGAACGTCTGATCGTTCACCCGGCACCACCCAGACAGCCCCGCAAACGCGGGGCTGTTTGTTTTCACGGGGCGGCGAAGGCCGGATCGCTCTCCGCACCCGGCCTCGGCTTCCAGGCAATCGAGTAATAGTGACCACGGGCGCGCGCCCACGGGTCGAACACATTGCGCACCGACTGTAGCTCGGGCGCCAACTCGGGCATCGCACGCAGCAGCACGCGCTTCAGCGGCGACACCTCGACCGCGTGGCCGTTGTCGGCCTCGGGCTCCATCTTCCGCCCATCCGGGCCGTTGTTGTTGACCCAGTCCACCCCAAGCCTGGTGTAGAACTCCGGGCGGAAGCTGGAGGTAAAGAAACGGTCGCTGAACAGCCGCCGCGAGGCGTTGAGGATGAACACCTGGAACTGCGTCTCAGAGATCGCGAAGCCATGTGGCCGCGTGAATTCCGCCAGCCAGCCGACCACGGTATCGACATCCTCGATGTTGTCGACCAGGCTGCCATCCGGGTGGCCCAGGCAGTCGTTGATCGGCGAGCCGTCGTCGTTGCGCTGTGAGCTGGTGATCACCTTGGTGGCATCGCAGCGATGCTGGCCGTAGACCTCGCGCATCACGCCGATGATGCGCTCCTGCTCGTGCCGCTGCGGCGAATCGGCCGGCAGTGTGTGATCGACGAAATCGTCGAAGCCCGTCAGTGTCTTCAGCCCGTACTGGCGGCGGAACTCGTTGAAGCGCGGCACACCGCGCTCGCGGTCGCGCAGGATGTCGAGCGCGGCGATATCGGCCTGCCGGATCGGCGCGGGCTGGCGCGTGATGTCGAGATTCTGCAGGAATTGCGGCGTGTTCTGCAGCGTCAGCAGGCCCAGCCGCTGGCGCCCCATCGACAGTGCCCAGCTGGCCAGCCCGTGATCGCGCATGGCGGCGGTGGCGCGGCCACGGAAGGTCTGCACCACGGCCACCTTGTTGCGGATCTGGTTCGGGTCCTGGTTCCACTCGCGGTATTCGATCAGGTCCGGCACCAGGGCGTGCAGCCGGTACACCGACACGAATTCCTCGGGGAAGTTGAACGGTGAGCCGAAGTGGTTGATGCCGCCGTTCACATGGTCGGGATTGGAGATGCGCCACAGGTCGTCCTTGGCCGGGTCGTATGCGGCGAATACCCTGTCGTCGGCGTAGACATGGCTGCCCAGGCCGAAGATGCCCGGCCCCGAGGCAAAGGCCGAGTACCATTGCGTGGCTTCCTTGGCCTCCTTCGACTTGCCGAAGTTGTCCGTCACGATCTTGGCCAGCGCGCGCTCCACCAGCTCCTTGCCGTCGAACAGGCCCTTCCAGTTCGAGTTCATGCCCAGGTAGAGCGGCTCGTCGTAGAGCAGCTGCGGCGTCCACTCGGTGGTATGGATCTTGGCGATCTCGGCCGACACCACCAGCCGTGCCGCCTCGAACAGCTCGCCCGCGCTCACATCGCGGTTGGTGATCACGCGGTCCGGCTCGCTCGGCCGACGCAGACCCGAGTCCTCGTCCGGCTTCGCCGCGGCCAGCTGGCGGAAGGCATCGACAAAGGCATTGTGTTCACGCGCGAACAGATTGGTGTAGAAGCTCGTGCCAATCGACCAGTTGTCGGGGAAGGCCGTCGCCTCCTGGCCCGACCACTGCGGCGCGATCGGGTCACCCGCCTCGAACACCGGCAGATAGCCCTTCGCCTCGCCCTCACCGGGGCGCTTGCCCACATGCACCAGCAGCAGCCTGGCCGGGTCAGCCGGCGAGCGCTTCACGCGGCGGCGCGAGGTGTCGTCGTAGCCATAGATCTGCGAGGCATCCCACCAGGCCGTGACATTGTTGCGCATGGTCTTGTAGGCGCGCGTGAGGTGCGGCTTGCCATCTACCGTGATGACAGCCGGCGCGCCGCTGTCGGCGACGTAGCCGCGGTCGATCACGTCCGCCGGGCGGCAGCCCAGCCGCGCGACATCGGCCGGGCTCAGCGGCTGCTCGACATTGCCGACGCGCTGCGAGGAGCAGCCCAGCGGCATCGTCGCGGTGTCGTTGTGGCCGTCTTCCAGATGCGAGAACCAGTCGTGGGTCATGAACTGGATCCAGAACGCCGCCAGCACGTTGAAGAACGGCGCCTTCTGATAATCGCAGCTCGCCGCCGGCGAATCCCCGGGCAGGCCGTAACCGTGCTGGCACTTGTCCGGCTGCGACTGCTGGCGCGTCAGCAGCTTGCGGCTGATCACCTGTGGGTCGGGCCGCAGCAGCGCCAGGCGGTCGCCATGGCGGTTGCGCGCGAGCAGGTTGTCGCTCAGGTCGGGAAAGGTGGTCTCGAACTCGACATTACGCGCAAACAGCTGGTGTGACGCCCCCATGGCCGGGTTGCGCAGATCGTTGCAGCTGCCGTCGAGATTGCGGAAGCGGATCAGCTCGCCCTGGCACAGCTGCGGGCCGGCGCCGCCGACCGCGGCGTAGAACGGATGGCCGCTGGCGAGCCGCATCTCCGGCCAGGTCTTGATCGCAGGCCCGGCGACACCTTCACGTCCGAGCAGGTAATCGCGGAAGGTGCCGCTGTTGTCGAACAGGTTGAACTTGATCAGCTCCATGCGCTGGTATTCGAGATCGAGCAGCGCACCGTCGATGCCTCGCCCGTTCGCCCCGAGGTGGCCACCGACACCATCGCTGCCGGGCGTGAGGCTGCCCGTGTCGGCGGTGGCCCAGTAATGCGCCCAGTCGACGTAGGGCAGGCCCATATAGGCCTTGGCACGAGGCCCGCCGCGGCAACCGGCGGTCGCCGGCTGCACCTTGCCGAGAAAGCGCTGATCGCGCTCGGCGGCGATCGGGCGGAAACCACCCAAGAGCATTTGGCCACAATCGCCGGCATCGGCCGGCGCCTCGTCCTGCGGCGGGTTGCTTGCACAGCCGGCCAGCGTGGCCACCAGAAACAGCAACAGTCCCAAACAGCGCGTCGTCATCGCCCGCCCTCCTGCTGGTTGGTCAGCGCCTGCACAGCGGCCGGGCGCTCAGATTCTAAGCATTCGCCAAGAAACCACGGCCTTCAAGCCCCGATTGGGGGTGCACATTACACCGCCAACGTCACATCCGCCCATGGCGATGTCAGGCCGGCAAATGGCCAGCCAGCGCATAGCTCCGCCCAATATCGCATGCCTGCATGTGGACTTGCACACATGGCCTGCAGCACAAAAAAACGGCCCCGAAGGGCCGTCGATGCGTCGATGCCATGCCCGCTCAGGCAGACCAGTCCACCATGCCGGTGTAGTAGGTCAGCAGCACCAGCCCGCCAAAGGCGATGCGGTACCAGGCAAAGGCAGTGAAATCGTGGCGGACCAGGAAGCGGATCAGCGCCCGCACAGCGATCAGCGCGAAGATGAAGGCAACGATGAAGCCGATCGCGAACACCCCGATGTCCGAGCTGCTCAGCGCCTCGCGATGCTTGTACAGGCTGTAGAGCGAGGCCGCGCCCAGCGTCGGGATGCCGAGGAAGAACGAGAACTCGGTGGCCGTCTTGCGCGACAGGCCGAGGAACAGGCCGCCAATGATCGACGCACCCGAGCGCGAGGTCCCCGGGATCAGCGCCAGGCACTGCGCGAAGCCGACCTTCAGCGCATCCTGCCAGCTCATGCGATCGACATCGTGCACGCGCACGGTGTGCTCGCGGCGCTCGGCCCACAGGATGATCAGGCCGCCGACGATGAAGGCCGACGCCACCGGCACCGGCTTGAACAGCACCGCCTTGATATGCTCGCCGAACAGCTTGCCGAGAATCGCCGCCGGGATGAAGGCAACGATCAGGTTGGTCAGGAAGCGCTGCGCGCCGAGGTCACGCCGCGCATTGGCCAGCGCGCCGAACAGCTTGGCGCGGTATTCCCATACCACCGCCAGCATCGCGCCCAACTGGATGAAGATCTCGAAGACGTCGCGCTTTTCCTTGTCGAGGAAATTCAGTAGATCGCCGGTCAGGATCAGGTGGCCGGTCGACGAAATCGGCAAAAACTCGGTGATACCCTCGACCATGCCCATGATCAGGGTTTTCAGAATCAGAATGAGGTCCATTGGAAATTCAGGGTTGATTGAAGAAATCGCAGGAGCGCGGGATTCGCTCAGCGCCATGACACGCAAAAAATGTTCCCGGCATATCGCCGGATGATACCGTGATTGTGTGACAGCCGCGCCAAACAAATGGCCCACCCGCGTTGGGTGGGCTATTGCCGATAACGCTTGAACGAAGCGGCGGTTTACCGCGCCCGACGACTCAGTTGCCGACCGCGAGCCGCACGCCGAAACCGACGAATACCGTGCCCAGCAGCTTGTTGAGCAGCTTGGAGAAGCGCGGCGCCTCGGACAGATGTGCACCGATGCGCGAGGCAAAGCAGATCAGCGCCGTCTGGTACAGGCAGTTCATCGCCAGGAAGGATGCGCCGAGGATCAGAAACGCCGGCGCCCCGGCATCGCGCGTCACGAACTGCGGAAAGAAGGCCATGAAAAACACGATCGCCTTGGGGTTCGACAAGGTCACGATCAGCCCGCGGCGGAACGCATCGCCATCGGTCGGCGGCACCGTCAGCACCGCGTCGCGCGCACGCCAGGCGCTGAAGCCAAGCCATACCAGATAAGCCGCGCCGGCATACTTGACTGCCTGAAACGCCACCGGGTTGGCCCGAAGCAGCGCCGCCACGCCGACCGCCGCCAGCGTCATCAGCGTCGCATCGCCCGCGCTGGTGCCGGCCAGCGCCATGAAACCGGAACGGCGCGAACGCATCGACCAGCCGAGAATATTCATCGTCCCCGGCCCCGGCGACAGGATCAGCAGGATCGAGGCGGCGATGAAGGCCCAGATGTCGACGATACCCATAATGTACTCCAGATGGCAAAAACAACCATTCTATCAGCGGCTTGGGATCGCGGCAGGGGCAGATCGACGGCAAATGGCCCGACACAGCGCGTGGGCTGATTAGGTTGGCGCGAGGCGCGTCCGGCTTGGGCTCCCTGTGCACCGAGATCGGCGCGCGCGGCGACCGGGAGGCCCCCCGTACAGGCCCGGCTCACACCAGCACGTGGCGAGCCGATTCGAAATAGGCAAATACCTGGCGCTCGATCTCCGCATCGACGTAGTGTTCCGGGCGGCGGCCATGCGGGCACGGCAGGCGCGGCGTGGTACCGAACAGCCGGCAGATCAGCGGCCGCTCGGCATACACCGTGCAGCCGCACTCGCCCAAGTGCGGGCAATTCAGCGCCGCCAGCGCCGCCGCATGCTCGGCCTCGGTCTTCACCGGCAGCCGCGCCATCTCCACCGTCGAGGTCGTCACCGGCCCGCAACAGTCATGGCAACCCGGCACACACTCGAAATCGGGGATGCGGGTGCGAAAGAAACGGACTTTCTGGATATTGCCTATCATGGCGCATTCAACTTATTGAGAGCTGCAACCGTCAAGCTAGCAGCACGAGGTATTGCAACACAACCGAGATCGGTGTCAGTCGTGCAGACGGAATGGCCGATGGGCCACAGCCTGAATCTGGTGAAGGCAAAATGCGGGGATGGCACATCGCAGGAGACGAAATCATCCTTTTCTATGTCGCCGGCTCATTTGCCGTCCATCACGGATGTTCAGTCCCATGAGGAAAAGATTGGTCGCGCCAGCCATCAATTCCAAGCACTGCACAATGTAAAACCAGGTATCAAATTCACCGGCCTGCGCCTTGATTCTCAGAAAAACTGCTGCTGGAATCAGAATAAGCACACCATTTGCGCCAATGATGGGCATACGCCGACGCTTTGTGACGAGTAAGGGGAAGGTGCTTTTTCCACCCATGGCCAACCCTGTGGCCCCTGTCATCGCCATACATGGAATGAAGACAACGAGCGCATAAGTAACGGCGATCTTTACGTTGGTGACAGCGCCATGGTCCAGGAACAGTTCTGAAATAAGTGTGGAAATCCAGAATGTGGCAATAAACAGGAAGGACGCAATGCCTGCAACTACGTGAATATTACGTTTCATCACGTTCTCCTCGAACCGGAACGCAATGAAGCTTGGCAAGTTGAGCCAGGGTTCGTTGTGTTGTCGCTATGTCATTTTCGGAGAATGCCTCAGCTATCTTGGCAGCGTGTTTCTCCCACGCCAGATTCACCCGCTGAAATAATGAATCACCCTTCTCGGTAAGATAGTAACGCGGGGAGCGTTGATGCGAGGGATTCGGGCGCTTTTCAATCAACCCATCTTCAACAAGGAGATTGAGTTGCTTCTGTGCCCCTTGGCGCGAGACGCCCATCTGCTCGGCGATTTGTGGGGCTGTCTGTTCTTGTCCGGCCCAAGCGATAGCGCCAAGTATTTGCCAGCGGGCACTGGTCAGGTTGAACGGGGCGGTAAAGGCATCCCCCCACTCCAGCATCTTGCCGTTCGCATGGAAAAGTGCGAGGACGGTCTCTGAAATGAGTTGGGTAGTCTTTGCTTGCATACGATGAGTCTCACGGCAACTAACACGACAACCAGTTTCCATTAACGGAAACTGGTTGTCAATCACTATCTCATCTCGGCAATGCCGCAACCAATGAAACACAATGCAGTGAGAACAGTTAAAGCCATCTGACTGGCCGCTATGAGGTCAAATGCAGACTTGCCAAAGTTGGAGAGTGGCTGTCGGCCGGTAGCGATAATTCTGTCGCCCAGCTTCAAAAGCCCTTTTCGCTCGACCGCAGTTGAGCTGAGGACGTTTCAAAGGGCAATCTCCGGCCCCCTCACCCGAACCGCAGCCCAAAAACAAACCGGCGCGGCATCCCGCTCATCGGGACACCGCGCCGGCTTCGAGTCATGGCGGTGCGGGTGGCCCCCACCCGCCTCGCCTACTTCTCCAGAATCGCCGTCACACCCATGCCGCCTGCCGTGCACACCGAAAGTAGCGCGCGGCCGCTGCCCTTCTCGTTGAGCAGCTTGGCGGCGGTAGCCAGCACGCGGCCGCCGGTGGCGGCGAAGGGGTGGCCGACGGCGAGCGAGCTGCCCTTCACGTTCATTTTGGCGGGGTCGATGCTGCCGAGTGCGCGGGCCAGGCCCAGGCGCTCGCGGCAGTACTTGTCCGATTCCCAGGCGCGCAGCGTGCACAGCACCTGGGCGGCGAAGGCTTCGTGGATTTCGTAGAAGTCGAAGTCCTGCAGCGTCAGGTTTGCGTCCTTGAGCATGCGGGCAACGGCGACGGTCGGCGCCATCAGCAGCCCTTCCCCACCGACGAAATCGACCGAGGCAGTCTTGCCGTAAGTCAGGTAGGCGAGCACGGGCAAGCCGCGCGCACGCGCCCATTCTTCGGATGCCAGCAGCACCGACGAGGCGCCATCGGTCAGCGGCGTGCTGTTGCCGGCGGTCAGCGTGCCCTTGCCCGAGCTCCTGTCGAAGGCGGGCTTCAGCGTCGCGAGCTTGTCCAGCGTGGTGTCGGGGCGCAGGTGGTTGTCGCGGGTGACGCCGGCACAGGGCACGATCAGGTCGTCGAAGAAGCCTTCTTCATAGGCCTTGGCGGCCTTCTTGTGGCTCTCGTAGGCGAGCTTGTCCTGATCGGCGCGGGCGATGCCCCACTCCTTCGCCATCAGTTCGCAATGGTCGCCCATCGCCATCTTCGTGCGCGGCTCGCCGGCGCCCGGCGATTGCGGCTTGAGTTCGCCAAAGCCGAAACCCTTGAACGCAGCCAGCCGCTCGCCGAAGGTCTTGGCGTTCGAGGCCTTGATCAGCCGTTGCGCGAACTTGCGGCCGAACACGATGGGCGCGTCGGAGGTGGTGTCGGCGCCGGCGGCGATGGCCGAGTCGATCTGGCCGATGGCGATCTTGGCGCCCAGTTGCAGCGCGGCCTGCAGGCTGGTGCCGCAGGCCATCTGCAGCGTGTAGGCGGTGGTCAGCGGCGACAGCCTGGTGCCGAGCACGGCCTCGCGCGCGAGGTTCCAGTCCTTCGAATGCGAGATCACCGCGCCGGCGCCGACCTCGTCGATCTCCAGCCCGGCAAGGTTGAACTTGTCCGCCAGGCCGTTGATCGCAGCCGACAGCATGTCGAGGTTCGTCAGGTCGGCGTACAGCGTGTTGGAACGGCAGAACGGGATGCGGCTACCGCCGACGATGGCGACGCGGCGCAGGGAACGGTCGGACATGATGGGCTCCGGCTGGGGTGGGCGACGCAGCCATCATAGCACCGATTCGATCAAACGCTTGATTGAAATCAAGGTAAGTCAGCAGCAGACGCGATGCTAGCTTGCGCCCGGCACCGCGGCCCAGCGGCCTGTTTGCAGGCACCGGAGATAGGCGCTCATGGCCCGCCGACTGGCGGGCACGGTATCTGGCAGCCTGGCTTTGCAAGGTATCTCAGCCCCTGCTATCGGGGCGCGCCGAGCGGAACGGGCGACGCACTTTCGGCCATGCCGGCGCAGCCAGCCGGGCGGCTCACCACCCGGCGCGGCCAGCCCCGGTCGTGCGGATCAGCCGCAGACAGGCGGTCGTGTCGCCGTCAGAAGCCGTTCTCGGTCACCAGATTGCCCGGCTGGCCACGCCGCGGCACGTTGAGGCCGTAGCGCTCCTGCAGCAGCTGGCGCAGGTCGGCCACCATATTGGGGTTGCCGCAGATCATCACGTGCGAATGCGCCTTGTCGACGGCCACCCCGGCGACGCGCTCCAGCTCGCCGCTCGTCAGCAGCTCGGTGATGCGCCCCTTGAGCGTGCCGGGCTTTGGCTCGTCACGGGTGACGGCACGCAGGTAGCGCAATTTGTGCGTGAACTCGCCGACCATCGGGTGCTCGGCAAAGGCGGCGATCTCGGCCTCGTAGGCCAGCTCGCTTTCGTGGCGCGCACCGTGCACCAGCACCAGCCGTTCGTAGTGCTGCCACACGGCCGGGTCCTGCAGGATGGACAGGAACGGCGCCAGCCCGGTGCCGGTGGACAGCATCCACAGGTCGCGGCCGAGCTCGAAGCGATCGGTGGTCAAATAGCCGAAGGCCTGCCGGTCGAGGTAGATGTCGTCGCCCACGCCGAGCCTGGCCAGCTCGGGCGTGAATTCGCCATCGGGCACCACGATCGAATAGAACTCGAGAAAGTCGTCGTAGTCGGCCGAGGTCATCGAATAGGCGCGCCACACGATCTGCTCGCCCTTCTTCACGCCGAGCCGGGCGAACTGCCCCGGGATGAAGCGGAAGCCGGGGTCGCGCGTGATGCGGAAGGTAAACAGGCTCGGCGCCCAGGTCTGCTTGGCGATGATGGTCTGGCGGGTATACTTCTCGTTCTGGCTCATGGTCGGATCCGGCTTGCCGCGCTGGCGGCGGCGCTGATACCGCCATTCTACTTGGCCGGCCCGGACGATTCACCCACGATGGCAGCAGGGTTGCCATGGGCGGTACGGCAATCTGCTAAAACGAAGACATGAACGCTACACGATACGGCAACGAGCCTGCCCCTCCGACCCAGCCGGGTAACGGGGCCATGCGCAAGGCCGAGGCGCTACGCCAAGGCCAGGCGCAAGTGCTTGAGATGATCACCAGGGATGAGCCGTTGTGCGTGACGATGGCCCTGCTGATGCGCCTGATCGAAGCGCAGGGTGATGGCATGCTGTGCTCGCTGATGCTGCTCGAGGACGACCAGCAACATGTGCGCAGCTGCGCCGGGCCCAGCCTGCCGCCAAGCTACCTGGCCCTGCTCGATGGCCTGGCGATCGGCCCGTGTGCCGGCTCCTGCGGCACGGCGATGTATCGCCGCCAGCCCGTCGTCGTCGCCGATATCATGAGCAGCCCGCTATGGGCACCCTACCTCGATCTGGTGAAACCCTACGGGCTACGCGCCTGCTGGTCGACGCCGATCATGCTGAAGGATGAACAGGTGCTCGGCTCGTTCGCCATGTACTACCGCGAGCCACGCAGCCCTGGCCCGGCGGAACTGGCGTTGACCGCGGTGGCGACCCATATCGCGGGCATCGCCATCAAGCGCGAGAAGAACGAGAGCGAGTTGCGCCGCCATCGCGAGCAGCTCGAAGCCCTGGTGCAACAGCGCACGGGCCAGCTCGAGGCCTCCAACGCCGAGCTGACCACCGCGCTGGTACAGCTCCAGCACACCCAGCGCGAACTGGTGCGTACCGAGAAGCTCGCGAGCCTGGGCTCACTGGTTGCCGGCGTGGCACACGAGCTGAACACCCCGCTCGGCAATGCCATGCTCTCCGCCGGATCGCTGGTGGCGCATGCGCAGCGTATCGAGGCGGCGGTGGTACAAGGCGTACTCAAGCGCAGCGACCTCAGGCAGTTCCTGGCCGACATCGCGCAGGGTGGCACGCTGTTGACCCACAATCTGGCCCGCATCAATACGCTGATCCAGCACTTCAAGCAGCTGGCGGTCGACCAGACCACCGACTTGCGCAGCCAGTTCGCGCTGCATGCGCTGGTAGTGCGCGCGGTCGACGCCATGTCGGCGCGCGCCGACATGGCCAAGCACCAGGTCGAGGTCGACATCGACCCCGCCATCGTGATGGACAGCTACCCCGATGCGCTAACCGAGGTCCTCTGCAACCTGCTCGACAATGCGCTGATGCATGGCCTGCCGGCCGGGCAGGCCGGCACCGTGCGCATCACCACCGGCATAGCGGATGGCGGCAACATCCGGCTGGCGCTCGAAGACAGTGGCCACGGCATCGCTGACGAGCTGCTGCCGCGCATCTTCGACCCCTTCTTCACCACACGGCTCGGCCAGGGGACATCCGGCCTGGGTCTGTACGTCACCCACAATCTGGTCACCGGCGTGCTCGGCGGCCATATCAACGTGGAAAGCCAGGTCGGCCACGGCACGCGCTTCCTGATCGAGCTGCCGCAGACGGCGTCACGGCCGTAGCGGCGCCCGCCGGCGTGCCGGCTACACCGCCCCACCGGCACGCAGCGCGGCAATCGCCTCGTCTGCATAACCGAGCTCGCGCAGGATCGCCTCGGTATGTTCGCCCAGCGCCGGACCGAGCCATTCGGTCGCGCCGGGCGTGTCGCTGAGCTTGGGCACGATGCCGGGGACCTTGAACGGCTTGCCGTCTGGCAGCGTGGCGCTCTCGATCATGCCGCGCGCAAGGAATTGCGGGTCGCGGAACATGTCGGCAACCGAGTAGACGCGGCTTGCCGGCACCTCGGCCTGCTCCAGCACCGCCAGCACCTGTTCCTCGTCGTGGGCCGCGGCCCAGCCGTCGATCACCGCGTACAGCTCGGCGCGGCGCGCATCGCGGCCGGCATTGTCGGCGAGCGTCGGATCGGCCGCCAGGTCGTCGCGGCCGATGGCCAGCATGAAACGCCTGAAGATGGCGTCGCCATTGGCGCCGATCTGGATGTGCTTGCCGTCCCGGGTGGTGTGGATGGACGACGGCGTGATGCCGGGCATGATGTTGCCGCTGCGCTCACGGATGAAGCCCATCACGTCGAACTCGGGCACCAGGCTTTCCATCATCGCGAACACCGCCTCGTACAGCGCGACATCGACCACCTGACCGCGGCCGCCGTTGACCTCGCGATGCCGCAGCGCCATCAGCGCGCCGATCACGCCCCACAGCGCGGCGATCGAATCACCGATCGAGATGCCGGTGCGCACCGGCGGGCGGTCCTCGAAACCCGTTACGTAGCGCAGGCCGCCCATCGATTCGCCGACGGCGCCGAAGCCGGGCTGGTCCTTGTACGGGCCGGTCTGGCCGAAGCCCGACAGTCGCAGCATGACGAGGCCCGGCTTGATCGCCGACAGCACGTCCCAGCCTAGGCCAAGCTTTTCCATCACACCGGGGCGGAAGTTCTCGATCACGATGTCAGCCTCGACGACGAGCCGCTTGACGATCTCGACCGCCTCGGGATGCTTCAGGTTCAGCGTCAGCGACTGCTTGTTGCGCGCCTGCACGAACCACCATAACGACGTGCCCTCGTACAGCTTGCGCCATTTGCGCAGCGGGTCGCCACCGTCGGGCGACTCGATCTTGATCACCTCGGCGCCGAATTCGGCACAGATACGGGCCGCAAAGGGGCCGGCAATCAGCGTGCCGAGTTCGATCACCTTGAGGCCGGTGAGGGGTTTGTTGGGTGGGGTCATGGCGGGGCTCCATATGCGATGAGTGAGTCTAGTGCCGGTCGCCACCGCAACTCAAGGCGCCAGCCTTGCGTATGGCGAAATTGGGGTACATCGCGGGAACGCTCGTGAAGCGACTCCATGCTTGGGCAGCCATCATCACCGGCCTGGTATCCAGCCTCGGCCACGCAGCCATTCATGGCGTGATGCGCGGGCGGACATGCTCGCAGACCCCATCCCACGGATACCGGGCGAGCTGGCGTCAAGGCCATGCACAGGGCTGTGTGCGGCCCATCGTACGCGCATCGTCTTTCCTGCCCATGCGAAGCTGCTATGGTACGTAGTGAGGGCCTGCCTGGTATTGGCGGAGCCGTTCAATCAACGGGTATTGCGCAATTTCCGCGCTGTGCGGCGCGGCTGATCGGGGACCATGACAAGATGAACGACCATGTGAAGACGGTACAGGCAATCTATGAGGCATTCGGCCGGCGCGACATCGAGGCCATGCTCGGCTATCTGGACGACGACGTGAGCTGGGAAGAGTGGGACGACAACCAGGCGCAACTCGCCGGCGTGGCATGGATGGCGCCGCGCCGCGGCAAGGCCGGTGCGGCGGAGTTCCTGCGCATCGTCGGCGGCTTCACCTTTCACAGCTTCAATGTCGTGAGCCTGCTGGCGGGTGAGGACAAGGTGGCGGCCGAGGTGACGGTCGAGGCCTCGGTACCATCCACCGGCGGCCATTACCGCGACCAGGAAATGCACCTGTGGTGCTTCAACCCGGCGGGCAAGGTGGTGAGCTTCCGCCACTACCTCGACACGGCCAAGCATATCGCCGTGGCGAAAGGGAATAGCGACCTGCAGAACCCGGTGTAGCGGCGGGAGGCAGTCCACGGGCCGGACCGGCTGGTTTCACGTGAAACCAGCTATCAGGCCTGCCCGCCCAATAGTGCCGCCAGCTCGACGGCGGTCTTCACGCCCATCTTTTCGAGGATGCGGGCGCGGTGCACTTCCACCGTCTTCATGCTGATGTCGAGGTCGTCGGCGATCACCTTGTTGAGCTTGCCGGCAATGATCAGCTTCATCACCTCGCGCTCACGCGGCGTGAGCTGCGCCAGCCGCGCCTCGATGCCCTGCCTCGCGTGCCAGCGCCGGCGCTGCTCGGCGTCACGCTCGAGGCAGCGCTCGGCCATGTCGACGAGGTCGTTGTCGTTGAACGGCTTCTGGATGAAATCGGCGGCCCCGCCCTTGAGCGCGTTGACCGCCATCGGCACGTCGCCATGGCCGGTCAGGAAGATCACGGGCGGGTGATAGGGCTGGGCCTTGAGCGCATCGAACACCTCGAGGCCGGACATGCCCGTCATGCGCACATCGAGCAGGATGCAGCCGAACTTGTCGGGGTTGAAGTCGGCGAGAAACACCTCGCCCGAGTCGAACGCGACGGTTTCGTGCGCACGCGTCGAAAACAGCCAGGCGAGCGCCTCGCGCGTGTCCTGGTCATCATCGACGATACAGATGGGGCGCTCATTCGACATGGGCGGGTTCCTTTTCCACAATCACCGGCAGGGTAAAACAGAAACAGGCGCCGCCGGTGGCTGCCGCTTCAAACCAGAGATGCCCGTGATGGCTTTCGACGATGGAGCGACAGATATTGAGCCCCATGCCCATGCCTTCGGACTTGGTACTGTAGAACGGCATGAACAATCGCGCCACGTCGGCCTCGCCAATGCCGGGGCCGCTGTCCTCGATGCGCACCGCGACGCGGCCTTCGTCCAGCCGGTAGCGCACGGCCAGACGGCGCTGCCGCGCGGGGGTATCGGCCATCGCCTCGATGCCGTTCTTGATCAGGTTGAACAGTACCTGTTCGAGCATCACCCGGTCGGCCATCACGGCAACCGCGGCATTCGGCCGCTCGACGCTGAGCTTGACCGAGGACTTGCGCAGCTCGGCGGTCAACAGGCCGAGCACGGTATCGAGCATCTCGGCGAAATCGCAGCGGCTGCGGTGCGGCTCGCGCTTCTGCACGAATTCGCGGATGCCGCGGATGATCTGCCCTGCCCGCTTGGCCTGTTCGCCGATCTTGGTGAACGCCTGGCGCAGCATGCCCATCGACGGCTTGTCGTGCTCGAGCACGTTGAGGCCACCGGTGCTGTAGCTGGCGATCGCCGACAGCGGCTGGTTGAGCTCGTGCGCGAGGCTGGAGGCGATCTCGCCCATGCTGATCAGGCGTGCGGTCTGCTGCAGCTTTTCCGCCTGCTGACGCTCGAGATCGGCCGCATGCCTGGTTTCGGTAATGTCGGCCGCAATGTCGAGCCATACCTCGGCGCCATCGACCCAGGCGCTCTTGCGTCGATGCATGTGATACCAGCGCTGCGACGGCGCATGGTAGACCTCGATGTCGGCCGCCTCGGCCTGCGGGAACGGCACCATCGGCAAGGCGCACAGCGGCGGGCCATCGTCGGCCAGGCCGAACACGTTGCGGAAGGGCTGGTTACACATGAGCAGCTGGCCGCTCGACACCTGGCTGACCGACACAGCCGCGTCGAGCCCGTTGAGCAGCGTGACGAAGCGTTGCTGCGAGGCCCTGAGCGCCTCGCGCTCGCGCTTGAGCTCGGTGATGTCGTAGAGCGAGCCGACCCAGCCGACATGGCGGCCATCGGCGTCGATCAGTGGCGAGGAATACACGCGCACATCGATGCGGTTGCCGTTCTTGTGCATCATGCGCGTGGTGTAGCCGGTGGACGACACGTCGCCGCGCAGCACCGCGTTGAGCGAGTCGGCGCATTGCTTGGCGTCCTCGGGCGGCCAGTAGGGCAAGGGCGGCTCGGCACCGACCAGCTCGCGCTCGTGGTAGCCGATCAATTCGCAGAAGGCGCGGTTGACGTAGGTGATGCGGCCATGGCGGTCGAGCGCCGTCATGCCGGTGCGCATCGAGTCTTCCATCGCCTGGCGCCAGGCCGTCTCGCGCTTCAGCCGCTGCTCGACCGCCAGCCGCTCGCGCATGTGCTGGCGAAGGCTCCACAGCGAGGCGAGCATCAGCAGCGACAGGCCGATCAGCGTCACCGGCAGCGCCTGGCCGAGTATCCCGCTGCCCCGCTTGTAGTTGTCCGCGCGCAGCTTCAGTGTGTAGCCGAAGGCATCGAAATTGATGACGTGGAAATCGTCGCTGCGTTCGAGGTTGAGATCCACCTTGCTGGCGATCAGCCTGCCCTCGATATCGGTGATGCTGATCTGGTAGCGCTTGGCGATCCACCACGGCACCAGGTTCTGCAGCAGGCTCTTGAGCGAGTAACGCACGGTCAGCAGGCCGACGACCCGCCCCGTGTCGATGATGGGCGTGAACAGGATCACCGCCGGCGAGCCGTTGGGCGAATACACCACCGGCGAATAGTTGGGCAGCGCGGTGCGCAGCGTGCGCTGGCGGGTATCGACCAGGTCGGACTGGCTGAACAGGGCCGGCGCCATCGCGTCGATCGGCATCTGGCGCTCCACCCTGCCCTGCACGTCAAGCTGGGCGGCGGCCGTCACCTCGGCGCTGGTCGCGGCCAGAATGCGGATGTTGGAGCGGAACTTGATGTCGTCCATGCCGCCAGCGGCAATCTGGCGCGCGAGGTTCTCCAGCGTATGCTGGTTGGTCTGCAGCTGCAGCCGGATGGCCTGCTCCAGCCACAGCACATCCTCGATCAGGGCATCGCGCCGCTTTTCCTGCTCGTTGGCATGCAAGAGCCACAGGAAGCTCAGCAGCGCAGCGACGAACAGCAACACCGAGACACTGGGCATGAGCCAGAGCCAGCGGTTGCGTTGCGGCAGGGACAGGCGGCGCGCTTTCATCGAGTCAGTCAGGGGAGCCGGTTGCGGGATTCAACCCCGATTGTACCGCGCAACCAATATTGGAATTCCCCTACATGAAGCAAGCCGCCGCAGGCGACGCCGTGCCCCGGCTGGCTCGCCGCCGTGGCACCCACCATCCCGCCTGTCGGGGCTATCCGCCAAGCAGGCCGGATTTCAGCACGTTCAGGCCCTGGTCAAGCAAGCCGCCCTGCTCGATGCTGCCGTTCGGCGTGAGCTTGTCGACCACCTGTGGTAATAGCTGCGCCAGATGCCCGCCCACCTCGTCTGGCGACACGCCGAGCTTGCCGGCGATGTCCGCCAGCGGCCCGCTGCCGAGCACCTGCTGTAACTGGTCGGCCGAGATCGGCTGGTTCGCGCCCGTCCCCACCCAGGACGCGACGACATCACCAAGCCCACCCTGCTGAAATTTTTCCACCAGGCCAGACAGGCCACCTTGCTGGTTGATCAGCTGGCTCACCGAACCCAGCAGGCCATCCTGCTGCGCCCCCTGGCCCAACAAGCCACCCGCGATTTGATCGAGCAATCCCATGTCGGTCTCTCCATACCGTATCGATGCGCTTTATATATAGCGGACTTTCCGTCTGCGGACAGAGTTGGGCAGATTTCCTATACTGCATATGTTCAAGCCAAGATCACCCGGACCCCGCATGCTCAAGAAAATCCACGTCAGCCAACTCAAGCTTGGCATGTACATCCATGACCTGAATTGCGACTGGTTCACCCATCCCTTCGTGGTCAGCCGTTTCAAGCTCAGCACGGACGAAGAAATCGAGCGCATCGTCAAGGCGGGCATCCACGAGCTGTCCATCGATACCTCCAAGGGGCTGGACGTCGCCGACGCGCCAACGCAGGAAGAAGCGGATGCCGCCGTCGAGGCCGAGATGATCGCCGTGGCCGCCAGCATGAACAGCGCGCCGCTGCGCCTATCGCTGGCGGAAGAACTGGCGCGGGCGCAACAGGTCAAGAACCAGGCCCACAAGCTGGTACGCAACGTGATGCAGGACGCACGCCTGGGCAAGGCCATCGAGCTCGATCAGGTCGAGCCGGTGGTGGAACAGATCACCGAGTCGATCCTGCGCAACGCCGGCGCGCTGATCGGCCTGATGCAGATCAAGAGCAAGGACGACTACACCTTCCTGCATTCGGTCAGTGTGTGCACGCTGATGGTGGCATTCTGCCGCTCGCTCGATCTCGATGCCGAAACCACGCGCCAGGCAGGCCTCGGCGGGCTGCTGCACGATACCGGCAAGGCGCTGGTGCCCGACGCGGTGCTGAACAAGCCCGGCCGCCTGACCGAGGAAGAGTTTGCGATCATCCAGCGCCACCCCAAGGATGGCTACGACATCCTGCTCAAGACGCCGCAGATCGGTCCGATCCCGCTCGATATCACGCTGCACCACCATGAGCGCATGGATGGCAGCGGCTATCCGGACAAGATGCCGGGCGACCAGATCAACACACTGGTGCAGATGTCCTCGATCGTCGATGTCTACGACGCGATCACGGCCGACCGCTGCTACCACAAGGGCATGCCCGCCACCGACGCGCTGCGCAAGCTCTTCGAATGGAGCAAGCACCACTTCAACCCCAACCTGGTGCAGGCCTTCATGCGCTGCGTCGGCATCTACCCGGTCGGCACCCTGGTCAGGCTGGAGAGCGGCAAGCTGGGTGTGGTGACCGAGCAGAACGAAAGCAATCTGCTGTCGCCCAAGGTCAAGGCATTCTTCAGCACCAAGTCGAACGTCTACATCAAGCCGGTCGAGATCGACCTCGCCAAGCCCATGGGCAAGGGTGGCGCAGACAAGATCGTGAGCCACGAGAGCCCCACAAAATGGGGCCTCGACCCCATGCGATTTCTCGCTGCAACCTAGTCCTGGCGCGGGGTCTCGGCCTCCGCCGAGCACACCCGCCGTAATCGTCAAATGCCCCGTAGCGGGGCATTTTTTTGCCATTGCCCACGATTGGTGCAAATACTCGAAATCCTGGCGGAAAACCCCGAATCGCCGCCGGTTATGGCCGGAATACCTTGTCAGTACTTATCGTTAGATGTTACCGAGATGTAAATTATGCCAACATGTTGTGCTGGCGCCACTTGCTCCACGCTATATATTCAACGCCCAAAAAAATATAATTTGGTTTTACCTGCTGTAGGTGGAATTACCTATACATCATATAGTTGACCTAACACGCAAGGCTAATGGCATAATTCGGTCGGGAGTCTTAAATCTGGATCGAGAAAGGAAAACTCATGAAGTTCTCGCGTAAATTGATGGGCGCAGCTGTCGCTGCCGGCTTGGCCTTCGCCGCCGCTGGCGCGCAAGCCGCTGTCGACCACACCTTCAGCGTCGGCTCGCTGCCCTACAGCCAAGCCGTTACCTACACCAACAGCACCACGTTCTTCGACGACGTATTCAACTTCTCGCTGAGCCACGGCAGCGATGTGAACGTCGGCTTCGGCGAAATCACGTCGAGCGCGTTCCCCAACCTGTTCAAGCTGTCCATCCTGGACGCTGACGTTTACCAAAAAGTCGGCAACAGCTACTCGCTGGTATACGACGGTATCGCTCAAGCCGGTTCGCAAGAGCTGTTCAGCTCGTTCAACACCGGCCTGCTCGGCGCTGGCAACTACATCCTGAAGGTCAGCGGCGCCGTTTCCGGCATCGCTGGCGGTGGCTATGTTGCGCAAATCGCTGCTGTACCGGAACCTTCCGAGTACCTGATGATGCTGGCTGGCCTGGGCATCGTTGGCTACGCAGTTCGCCGCAAGCGCGCTGTCTAAGCAGTAAACGCTCCTGCAGAAACGGGCACCGATGGTGCCCGTTTTTGTTTGGCAAGATGCAGCCGGTGGCCCGGCTGCCATGCGTCGTCACTGCCGCAGCGTGAAATCGGCCCGGCTGGCCGGCCCGCTGCCGTCCTTGTCCTTGCCGTCGAGGTGGGGCGCGATCAGGAACACCCTGTCCTCGCCAAGCCTGGCGGACTTCAGCAGATAATCCTTCACCAGCTGCGCGCGGCGATTGGCGAGCAGGCGCAGGTCTTCGGCGGTCAGTGAGAGATTCGCCAGCATCAGCTTCTCCATCTCCGCCACCGGCAGATCTTTCGGCAGGCCGATCAGGTTACGCGGCTTGGGGAAGCTCTCCTGCTTGTAGGCGGCCTTCAGGTAGACGGGGTACTCGGCCTCGCTCACCGTCAAGGTCGCCTCGTCCGCGGCCTGCCCGTCGGCCAGCCTGGCCTTGAGCTTCTGCGCCCTGACCATCTCCTGCAGCTTGGCGCGCCGCAGCCCAACCAGGTCGTTGTCGGCATCGACGCGCCCGGCAACATCCATGCGGATCGCGGGCTTGTCCGTCATCGCCTGGCCCAGCTTGTCGAGCTTGTCACGCGCGGCCGGTGACAGCTCGGCCAACCCCGGCTGGAACTCGACGAAAGCCATGTCCTCGCCACCGCCGAAGGCGCTGCCCAGCAGGCTGAATGGCGATGTCACAGCCTTCTCGAACAGGTTCTTGATCACCTGCCAGATGATGCCGCCGACACTGAACTGCGGATCGTTCAGCGTACCGCTGATCGGCAGGCGCACATTGATCTGGCCCTTGCGGTCGGTCAGCAGCGCCACGGCGAGCTTCACCGGCAGCGAGACGGCCTCGGGGCTGTCGATCTTGTCGCCGAACGCGAGCTGGTCGAGAAACAACGCATTCTCGGCCTTCAATTCACCGTTCTCCACGTGGTAGCTCACGTCCATCGTCAGCTTGCCGCGCTCGATCGCGTAACCCACATACTTGCCCGAATACGGCGAAGTGGTGGGCATCTCGAAGCCCTTCACGCCGCCCTTGATGTCGAGAAACAGGTCCTTCGCGAGCGGGTTGAGGCTACCCTTGATCTCGACCGGCGCGTGATTGTCGACGCTGCCCGCGAGCGCCAGCGTGGCGCGTGTCGCGGCGTTGGACGACAGGCCGCTGACGGTGCCGCCGATCTGCGTCAGGTTGGCCGAGTAGTTGGGCTTGATGAAGTAGTCGCTGAACTGGATGTTGCCGCCCGCCAGTGTCACCTTGGCCACCGAGATCGGCGGCAGCTCGGCCTTTGCCGTGGCCACCGGCGCCGTTGCCTGGGCTGTTGCGGCTGCCGCGGCCGGCTCGGCGGGGGCTGCGTCGGCAGCTCGCGGCTCGGTGGTCGATACCGCACCGCCCTCGTGCACCACGATATCCTGCAGATTGAGGCGACCGTTGGCATTGACGATCAGCCGCGAGAAGAAGTCGCTGAGCGCGACCTCGCCGACATCGAGCTTCAGCGGCTGGCTTTGCGCGCGGATATTGCCGACGTACAGCGACTTCCAGCTGAGGAAATCGGCAGCATTGAGCTTGTCCACGGCCTGGAAACCGGTCACCGCCAGATTGCCGCGGTAGCCCGCCTCGAATGGCGCGGCCTGCTTGAGCGCGAGCTGGCCGCGTGCGTTGAGCTGGCCGCGCGTCAGCGCGATGTTCAGGTGCTCGGCGAAATAGGGCTGCACGCCGACGATGTCGAGATTCCTGGCATTCAGCGCCAGGTCCGCCGCGAACGGCGCCGGCGTCAGGCTGCCCTTGACGGCCAGCGTGCCGCGCTTGCCCAGCGCCAGCGAGATGTCGACCTTGCCCTGCTCGCCGGGCACCGTGCTGAGCTGTTCGAGCTTCGCGTCGAGCTTGGACACGGCAAGCCTGACCGCTTGCGAGGGCGACTTGTCCTGCCAGTCGATGCCATAGCCGGCGAGCCTGAGCGCAGCCATGCGTACCGCCCACGGCTTGCCTGCAGGCCCCGCTCCTGCTTGCTCCTGCGGCAGGGCGGCGAGCCAGTTGAGGCGGCCCCTCGCGTCGCGGCTGAGGGCAAGCCGGCCATCGTCGCTGGCCAGCTCGGCGAGATCGAGCCTGCGCTCGCGGGTGTCGAGGGCCAGGCCGGCGAGCGTCAATCTGGGGATCGTCAACGCCGGTGATTTCTCACCCTTCAGGCCCAGCTTGAAGTCCGCCAGGCTGGCCTTGACCTCGCTCAGCGTGAAATTGTCCGGCGAAAAGCGGTACTCGCCGGCGAGATCGAGCTGGCCGCCCGTCAGCTGCAAACCAGCCGGCAGATACGGCGCATAAGCCGGCAGCACCGCACCGTCGAGTTCGACCTTGCCTTGCGCGGTGAATGGCGATGCCGTCAGCTCGCCTTCGTGGTGCAGCCGTTCGCCGCGCTCGCTGCGGGCGCTGATGACCAATTTGGCCGGGTGGCTGGCCGGCAGCGCGAGGCCCGCCAGCGTCAGATCGAGATCGTGCAGGGTGGTCTCGAAGCCCTCGCCGGGCACGGCGTCGTTCCAGTGTAATACACCGCCGCGCAGGGCGATTTCACCGAGCGCGAACTGCGTGGCGGCGCGCGCTTCGGCCTTGGCGGGCTCGGTGCTGCCCGCAGCGGGTTTGCCGTCGCCGGCCGGCAGCAACTTAAGCAGGTTCAGCGCGCCATCCTTGCCGCGACGCACATGGAGTTCAGGCGCCTCGAGCGCCAGCCTGGTGAACCGCAACTTGCCGGCCAGCGGTTGCAGCTCGCCGAGCGTCAGCGTGGCGGCTTTCCAGGCCAGCAGCGGCGAGTCGTCCAGCTCGGCCAGGCGCAGCTTGCGCACGCTCACGCTGCCGCCCAGCGTGACCGCCGGCTCGCCCTGCGCCGGCTTGCTGAACGCCACCGTCAGCCGGCTGTCGAGCAGCGCCTGTTGCAGCTTGAAGCCGAGTTTGAGCGGCAGGTAATCGACCCAGCGCGTCAGGTCGAGGCCATCGAGGTCGAGCGCCAGTGTCGAGTCGAGCGTGGTCTTGAATGGCTTGGCGCGGCCCTTGAGATCGAATACCGCGCCATCGATGCGTGCCGCCAGCCCAGGCTCGACGGCGGTGTCGGTGTAGTAAGGCAGGCTCGACACGAACGGCAGCTTGAGCGTCAGCGCCTCGATCCGGTGCGTCTGCTGCTCGGGCTGGTCGATGAAGTCGATGCGGCCATCGAGCAGCTGGATGTTGTTCAGCGAGAAACGCGGCTTCTCGGGCGGGCTCGGCTCCTTGAGAAAGCGCTCGACGATATCCGAGATGTTGTAGCGATTGGCCCCGGTGCGTACCAGCCGCAGCTGTGGATGATCGAGGCGAATCTCGCGCAGCACCGCGCCGCGCTGCCAGATCGATGCCAGTTCGAGGTCGAGCAGCAGCGAATCGAAGCGCAGCAGCGGCAGGCCATCGCTATCGACGATGCTGACGCCCGACAGCGTGGCCTTGAACAGATAGGGGTTGATCGACAGACCGTCGATGCTGACCTTGCGCTGCAGCTTCTCGCCTGCGAGTTGCGCCACGCGGTCCTTCAACAGCGGCGGCAAGGCCAGGCCGGCCGCCCCGAGTACCACCACGATGCCGGCACCGGTAAGCGCCGTGCGTTTGAGCCATTTGTTTTTCATTGTTGAAACCCGATTGATGCGGTTTGGCGTTTTTATCAAGCATAGTCGGTGCGCGCCGCCGAGTCGGCGGCAGGGGCTCGCCCCGACTTACCCGTCAGCGGGTCAGCGTTTCCAGCTCGGAGAGCCAGCGCAAGGCGTGAACCCGGTCGGTGCCGCACATCTCGGCGGCGGGTATCAGGCTCGCGCACACGGCCGGCCGGCGCGGATCGCCGAAAATCCGGCAGCGCTGCGCGTCATCGAGCTGGATGCAGCGCACCCCGGCCGGCTTGCCGTGCGGCATGCCGGGGATGGGGCTGGAGATCGACGGCGCGATGCAGCAGGCACCGCAGCCGGGGCGGCAGGCTGCCGCCGTCACGCTGGCGCCGGGGGTGCTTAGGTTCACGCGCTCAACCTGGCCAGCACGCCACCGTCGCGCCACAGCGGCAGGTAGCGCTCGCGGTAGAGCCAGGCCTCGTCGTCGCCGCCGATGCTGACATGTTCCGGATCGAGCTTGGGCTTGCGCGGCTTGGCCGCCGTGAGCATCGTCCATACCTTGGGCCAGTCCTGCTTTGCAGCCTGCAGCGCTGCTGCGGCCTCGGCATCGCGCCCGAGCTGGGCCAGCGCCAGCACGCGGCCGAAGGCCAGCTCGGCGGAAGCCTCATCCGCATGGGCGGTGCACAGCGCCAGCGCGGCCTCGATCTGCCCGCTCGCGAGGTAGAGCCGGCACAGCACGTAGCGAATGCCCTGGTTGTCGTCCGGGTTCAACGTATTGAGCAGCCATTCGAGCAGCTGCTGCGCCTCGTCGCCGTCTTCGGCTTCCTGCACCAGAAGCCATGCGTAGTTCTGCACGGCACGCAGCGCAGCACGGTTCTCCAGCCAGCCCCATTCGAGCCGGCAGCCCTCGGCCCGGTTCGCCGCGAGCACCGCGCGCAGCAGCGCCACGCCATGGCGATACAGCGGCATCAGCACGTCGGGCAGCCAGTCCTGGTCTTCCTCGACCAGCCAGAAGCCGAGCTGCGCCACGTCGTCGATCACCTCGAAGCTGTTCCAGGCCTCGGGATGGGCGGCGAGCCAGGGCACCCACTGGTCGGCTCGATCGAACGCCAGTTCGTAGTTGTCGGGTGACCAGCGGGCGTCGGGGTCGTCACCGTAGAATGCGCGCAGCCATTGCGCATGCAGCGAGGCCAGTGCCGCATCGGGCTGCAGGCCGCCAGCGTCGCCGTTGGCGACGGTCAGGGCATAGTGGCTCTGCGGCGCAGGCAGCTGGCCGAGCTGTTCGGCCAGCGCATCGTAGGGCGAAGGGCCGGCACCCATTGCGGCACGCACCTCGTCCGCGTGGTCGATCATGTCCTGCAGCATGTCGGCCAGGTCGTCGTAGCCGCCCATGCGGCGGTAGTGGCCGATCCAGTGCTGGCCACGGGCGGCGGCCTCGTCCTTGCGGCCCTCGACGAGCAGCAGCAGGACTTCGAGGCGACCGAGTTCGGGATGATCGGGCAACTCGCGCGTCGCTTGCTCGAATGCCTGCCAGGCGGCGGCAAAGTCGCCGGCGTCGGCGTCGATGGTCGCCTGGCGCTGCCACGCGGCGGCACGCAGCACGCGCTCGGCGGACTGTTTGGCGAGGTCGAGCAGCTGTGCGCGTTTCTTCGGCTTGCCCAGCTCTTGATAGGCGTCCATCAGCAGGTCGAAACCCATTTCGGCACGGTCGTCGAGCTTGATCGCACCGGCAAACAGGGGCTCCAGCACCAGCGTCACGCGCTCGGCCTCACCTGCGTCCAGCAGCTCGCCGGCCGCCGTGGCCAGGCGTTCGACGCCGATCTGCTCGATCGGCAGGCCCTTCAGCTGCGTCTTGGGCAGCACGGCCAATACCTGTCCGAGCAGGTCGCCCAGCGGGCCGAGCTGCTTGTCGAGATCGGCAAACGCGCTGCAGCACTGCTTGAATTTCTTGCCCGAGCCGCAATAACACGGCGCGTTACGTTCCGGCTTGGCCAGCGTGCGCGGGCGATAGCGGTTGTCGGGCAGCGGCGTGGCGTTCCAGATCGCGCGTGCCAGGGCCTGCACCGGGCGCGGGTCGGTGCTGGCATCGACGGTGTCGCCGAGCAGCGGCAGCCAGGCGCGATAGCCATCGGCCACCATCCAGTCGATCAGCGGCTGTGCATCCGCTTGTTTGAGGGCTCGTCTGACGGCCTCTTGCAGCAGGTCATCGAGTTGTTGGCGTTGGGAATCGTCGAGATTGGGCAGGTTCATATGGGCTCGGTATGAAATCAGTCGAAGCGCGAATCGTCACGCGAATCCGTTGGGGCCACGGTCCGGCGCGGGGCGGCCTGGCATGTGCCGCCGCGCCGGCTGGCATCAGTGTTGTGGCGCTGGGCGCTTGCGGTGGAAGGTCAACGGCGCCACCGGCACGCTCACGGGCGGCGGCGAATTGAGGATGTGCTTCTTCATCTTGCCGACCACGTGCATCTCGCACGGTTTGCAGTCGAAGCGCAGCGTCAGCTTTTCGTTGCCGTTGACCAGCGTCATCGGCTCGGCCCGCACCTGGCCCTGCACGCCCTTGATGCCCTTGGCCTGTTTCGGGCACAGGTTGAACGAAAAGCGCAGGCAGTGCTTGGTGATCATCAGGCTCACCTCGCCGTCTTCCTCGTGCGCCTCGTAGGCCGCGTCGATCAGCTGTACACCGTGCTTGGCGTAGAAGGCACGCGCCTTGTCGTTGTAGACGTTGGCCAGATAGCTCAGCGAGGTTTCCGGGTAAGCCACCGGCGGCTCGATGGCCGCCTTGCGCAGCGGCCGCGCCCAGGCGGCCAGGCGCGTTGCTATGAGCTGGTCGACCGCGTCGCGGCGCAGCGCGTTGATCGTCGATGCCGGCACGAACCACGGCTGGCGCAGTGCCAGCGTAATCTCGTACGCCTGGAACATCGTGTTGCCGAGCTTGGCGAGGCCATCACGCAGGCCGGCCTCGGCGCGCTCGGTGTTCTGCGCCGGCTCCAGCGCGAGATCGACGGCCGCGGTGGCGCTACAACCGTCCGCATCGGTCAGCGTCAGCGCGAGGCCCGTGGCCGACTCCGCCAACCGCATCCAGACATCGACCTTGCGCTCGGCGGACTTTTTCAGCAGCGCCTGTTCCCAGCCATGGTCGCGGTTGCGGCTGATCTGCAGCCCAGGCTTGAGGCCCGCCAGCGCGGCCAGCGGCTCGTTCGGGAATACGCGCCAGACGGCGCCCTGCTCGCCCGCGCCCATGGCCTCTACCACGTTGGCCTGCAGGCCCACCACCTCACGCTTCTTCATGAAGTTGAGGCCGTCGCCGTTGGCCATCACCTCGCCGGCGTCGGTCGTTTCGAGCTCGAACCAGTTCGGCCCGAGCCGCGTCACGTGGCCCAGCGGCACGCCGACGAAGGTCGGGGTATCGAAGGCGCCGACGTTGTCGCTGCGATCGTGCGCGAAGTATTCTGTGTGGCCGCGGTGGAAGCTCTTGTCCGGGTTCGGCGTGAACAGGATCTCGCTGTGCCCGCTCGATGCGCGCGCCAGTTCCGGCCGGCGTTCGAGAATTTCGTCGAGCAGCAGGCGGTAGTGGGCGGTGATGTTCTTCACATAGCCCATTTCCTTGTAGCGGCCCTCGATCTTGAACGAGCGCACGCCGGCGTCGATCAGGGCCTCCATGTTCGCGCTCTGGTCGTTGTCCTTCATCGACAGCAGGTGCTTCTCGAAAGCCACCACGCGGCCCTGCGCGTCGCTCAGCGTGTACGGCAGGCGGCAGGCCTGCGAGCAGTCGCCGCGATTGGCGCTGCGGCCGGTCTGCGCGTGGCTGATGTAGCACTGGCCCGAATAGGCCACGCACAGCGCACCGTGGATGAAGTGCTCGATCGTCGCCGCGTCGCCCACCGCCGCGTGGATCGCGCCGATCTGCTCGATCGTCAGCTCGCGCGCCAGCACGATCTGCGAAAAGCCGGCAGCGGCCAGGAATGTCGCCTTGTCCGCACTGCGGATGTCGCACTGCGTGCTGGCATGGAGCTCGATCGGCGGGATGTCGAGTTCGAGGATGCCCATATCCTGCACGATCATCGCGTCGACACCGGCGTCGTACAGCTCGTGGATCAGCTTTTGCGCGGGCTCGAGCTCGGCATCGTGCAGGATCGTATTGAGCGTGACGAAGATGCGCGCATGGTAGCGGTGCGCGAATTCGACCAGCCAGGCGATCTCGCTGACCTCGTTGCAGGCATTGTGCCGCGCGCCGAACGACGGCCCACCGATGTACACCGCATCCGCCCCATGCAGGATGGCCTCGCGGCCGATCTCGGCAGTCTTGGCGGGGGACAGCAGTTCGAGTTGGTGGGCGGGGAGCGACATGAAGACGACCGGGGCTGGCAAGAAAGGTGCGAAGTATAGCGCCAAGCGTGCCTGATGTAATTAAGTGCTTGATATTGCAAGGCAGATGGCGATTTTTGCCGCGTCCGGCCGTGCAGGGAGTGGGCAACTACATTTGTTGGTACATGCCGTGCTCCCTCGCCCCAATCCCCATGCGCCCGCTGGCACGGCTGCAGGGGGCGCTAGTATTGGCTCCCAGCGGGGTGGGCCGCGTTGCAGCTCGATCCCGCGGTGAAAAGCCGTCAAGCACGGGAGGTTGGGTAGGAAGCCAGATCAGGCCGGCGTTTGCCCTCTCCCCGACCCTCTCCCTGGGAAAGAGGGGGTTGCTAGCTCCTCTTAGGGAAGGGGGTCAAGAAGGATGAGAGATTTTTGGTGCATCTCAACTGCGATTTGCAGTGTCAGCCGCGGCCCAACACGTGTTGATAGAAGGCCGCGAGCCGCTGTGCCGTGGCCGGTGCGCTCCATTCCTGCGCATAGCTGCGGGCATCGGCGCCGATGCCGGCGCGCCGGGCCGGGTCGGCCAGCAGCGCCACGAGTGCGGCGGCGAACTCGTCCGGGTCGGTGCTGACCGGTACGCAGCCACGGCCGGGCGAGAGGATGTCTTTCGCGCCCATGACCGGGATTGCCAGCACCGGCACCCCCATCGCCATTGCTTCGAGCAGCACCAGCCCCTGCGTCTCGGTGGTCGAGCCGAACACGAACACGTCGGCGGCACTGTAGCAATCGAGCAAGGCCCGCTCGCGTTCGAGATAGCCGATGAACTTCACGTGCCCAGCCAAGCCCAGTTTGCCCGCCAGCGCCTGCAGGTGCGCCTCGGCTGGGCCTTCGCCGGCCACCACGAGCAGCAGGTTGGGGCGCTGCCGCCGCGCGCGGTCGGCCACCTGCAGCAGCAGGTCGATATTCTTCTCGTGCGCAACACGGCCGACGAACAGCGCAAGCTCGCGCTCCGGCCCGATCCCATGCGTGGCGCGGAACCCCGAGCCATCGCCAGGCTGGAACTGCGTCAGCGGGATGCCCGTGGGGATCACCTCGATCGGCGCCTTCACGCCGTAGGCGAGCAAGGTGTCACGCATTGCCGTCGACGGCGCGATCACGCCCTGCGTCGCATTGCACTGCGAGCGCGAGAAGCGCCGCGCCAGCGCGCGTGTCCAGCCGGCCGGCACGACCCTGGCGTAGTGATGGAGGTATTCCTCGAAAAACGTATGGTAGGTGGTGACCGCCTTGAGCCCCAGCGCCCGCGCCAGCGCGAGCCCTGAATAGTGGGCCACGAACGGCGTCTGGATATGCACCAGCGCGTAGCCGCGCTTGCTCAATGCCGGCAGCTGCGCCATCAGCGCGCCGCGCCGCATCATGCGGTCTTCCGGGTCGAACGGCAGGTAGCGCGAAGCGATGCGCGTCACACCAGGCTGCTCGACCTCGTTCGGATAGGCCGGCGCGATCAGATCGACCTCGACGCCCATGGCCGCGAGCTCATGGCGAAAGGTCGCAATCGACGTCGATACGCCGTTGACGCGTGGGAAATACACATCGGACACCATCAGCACCCGCATCGGCCGCTCACTCTCAGGCAGGAAGGACCCAAGAGCCTAGTGGATGAATATCTCGCGCGGATGACAGGGCATGCAGCGCAAGCGGCTTCGCTTCGCCTGTCCCTCTTTTATCAAGGGGCAGAGAGCGCCTATCGCCTCTTCAAAACGTCGCTCAATGAGAACGATGCCGCATTGCGCCAGCATCGAAACAGCAAATGAGGCCCATGAAGCAAAAAAGCAGCCGATATGGCTGCTTTTTCTGGTGGCATCAGGTGACGCTCACACCTTGTGATACACCTGCGCTCCCTGTTTCACGAACTCAACCGACTTCACTTCCATGCCCTTCTGCAGCGCATCTTCGTCGCTGATGCCTTGTGCGGCCGCGAAATCGCGGACGTCCTGGGTGATCTTCATCGAACAGAAGTGCGGGCCGCACATCGAGCAGAAGTGCGCGATCTTGGCGCCCTGCTGCGGCAGCGTCTCGTCATGGAAGCTGCGTGCACGGTCCGGGTCGAGGCCGAGGTTGAACTGGTCTTCCCAGCGGAACTCGAAACGTGCCTTCGACAAGGCATTGTCGCGGATCTGTGCGCCCGGGTGGCCCTTGGCCAGGTCCGCCGCATGCGCCGCCAGCTTGTAGGTGATGATGCCTTCCTTGACGTCGTCCTTGTTGGGCAGGCCCAGGTGCTCCTTCGGCGTGACGTAGCACAGCATCGCCGTGCCATACCAGCCGATCTGCGCAGCACCGATGGCCGAGGTGATGTGGTCATAGCCCGGCGCGATGTCGGTGGTCAGCGGCCCCAGCGTGTAGAACGGCGCCTCGTCGCAGTAGTCGAGCTGCAGGTCCATGTTCTCCTTGATCAGCTGCATCGGCACGTGGCCGGGGCCTTCGATCATGGTCTGCACGTCGTGCTTCCAGGCGATCTGCGTCAGCTCGCCGAGTGTCTTCAATTCACCGAGCTGCGCGTCGTCGTTGGCATCCCAGATCGAGCCGGGGCGCAGGCCGTCGCCGAGCGAGAAGGCGACATCGTAGGCCTTCATGATTTCGCAGATTTCCTCAAAATGCGTGTAGAGGAAGCTCTCCTTGTGGTGCGCCAGGCACCACTTGGCCATGATCGAGCCGCCGCGCGAGACGATGCCGGTCATGCGCTTGGCCGTCATCGGCACGTAGCGCAGCAGCACGCCCGCGTGGATGGTGAAGTAGTCGACGCCCTGCTCGGCCTGCTCGATCAGCGTGTCCTTGAAGATCTCCCAGGTCAGCTCCTCGGCCTTGCCGTCGACCTTTTCCAGCGCCTGGTAGATCGGCACCGTGCCGATCGGCACCGGCGAGTTGCGCAGAATCCATTCGCGCGTCTCGTGGATGTTCTTGCCGGTCGACAGGTCCATGATGGTGTCGGCACCCCAGCGGATGCCCCAGGTCATCTTGTCGACTTCTTCCGAGATCGAGCTGGTGACGGCCGAGTTGCCGATATTGCCGTTGATCTTCACCAGGAAGTTGCGGCCGATGATCATCGGCTCCGATTCCGGGTGGTTGATGTTGTTCGGGATGATGGCGCGGCCGCGGGCCACTTCGCTGCGCACGAATTCCGCCGTGATTTCTTCGGGAATCGCCGCGCCGAAGCTCTGGCCGCGGTGCTGGCGCAACATCAGCTCGGCCATGCGCGCGCTCTGCGGGCCGGCAGCCTTGAGCGATTCGACATATTGCTGGCGGCGCAGGCTCTCGCGGATGGCGATGTATTCCATCTCCGGCGTGATGATGCCCTGTCGCGCATAATGCATCTGCGACACATTCTTGCCCGGCAATGCGCGGCGCGGCTTGCGCTGCAGGTTGAAGCGCAGCTCGTTGAGCTTCTTGTCTGCCTCGCGGGCACGGCCATATTCGGAACTCAACTGGCCCAGCGTCTCGGTATCATTGCGTTCGTCGATCCACTTGGCGCGGATTGCCGGCAGGCCGGAACGAACGTCGATCTTCGCTGCCGGGTCGGAATAGATGCCCGAGGTATCGTAGACATAGATAGGCGGGTTCTGCTCGCCACCGAAGGCCGTCGGCGTATCGGTCTGCGTGATTTCCCGCATGGGCACCTGGATGTCGGGTCGGCTACCCTCGACATAAATCTTGCGCGAATTGGGGAAAGGCTGGATCGCCGCTTCGTCGACATGCGCCGTGTCGCGCAGGAACTGGGGTGCGTTCATTGTGTATCTCCGTGGTGGCGGGGGCGCAGGAGAATGGACAGAACGGCTTGAAAACAGGCGGTTCCGCTTCCCTACGCCGGTGTTAACCGGATCAGGTTCAAAGGGTATGTCTCACCGGCAGGCAACACCCGCCGGACCCCTAGCGGCCCAGGTCAGAAATGGCCATATCAATCGTCGCCATTGCTTGCCTGGGTCTGAGTCATGTGAAGCTAATGGAATTATGGGATAATTGCAAGTTAGGCAAAATCCGGAAAGGCGCGCGGCGCCAGCGATTAACGGGAGCAAAAACAATGAATTGGGAAGAAGCACGTTTCAATATGGTCGAACAGCAGATCCGCCCTTGGGATGTGCTCGATCAGCAAATCCTTGAACTGTTGTTCGAAGTCAGACGCGAAGAGTTCGTGCCGGAAGCCAACCGTGCACTGGCCTTCGTCGACATGGAGCTGCCGCTGCCCTGCGGCAAGAAGATGTGGCAGCCGAAACTGGAAGCCCGCGTGGTGCAGGAACTGGCCGTCAAGGTCAGCGACAAGGTGCTGCAGATCGGCGTCGGCTCGGGCTATCTCGCCGCCCTGCTGGCCAAGCGTGCGCAGCATGTGTACTGCGTCGAACTGCACCCGGACATGAAGACCTTCGCCGAAGGCAACCTGAAGCGCGCCGGCATCGGCAACGTCACGGTGGAGCAAGGCGACGGTGCACGCGGCTGGAGCAAGCAGGCGCCTTACGACGTCATCGTGGTGACCGGCTCGCTGCCGATCGCCCCCGAGGAACTGGAACAACAGCTCGCCAAGGGCGGCCGCCTGTTCTACGTGCAGGGTGAGTTGCCCGTCATGTCCGGCACGCTGGTCACGCGTGGCGACCATGGCGCGCTGAGCAGCGTGAAGTTGTTCGAAACGGCGCTGTCGCCGCTCGAGCACGCGCCCCAGCCGGAACGTTTCAAGTTCTGATCGGTAAGCCCTCGGCACCATGCAACAAATTACCGCTCATATGCTCGACCAGTGGCTGCGCGACGACTCGCGCGGCCAGCCCGTGCTGCTCGACGTGCGTGAAGGCTGGGAGTTCCAGCATTGCCACATCGCCGGCTCGGTGCACATCCCGATGCACGAAATTCCGTCGCGGCTCAACGAGATCGACGACGAGGTCGATACGGTGGTGATCTGCCACCACGGCATGCGCTCGATGCAGGTCGCGCAGTATCTCGAACGGGCCGGCTTCGGCCGCGTGCACAATCTGCAGGGCGGCGTCGACGCCTGGTCGCGCGACATCGACCCGAGCGTACCGTTTTATTGATCTGTCAGGCTCGGCTCAATAAAGAAACAGGGCGGAATCATCCGCCCTGTTTCTTTTCATGACGTCGATATCGCCAATAATCTGGTCAGGCTGCCTTGCTCAGCACATCGCCGCGTTCGACCCGGTTACGGCCCTCGCGCTTGGCGCGGTACAAGGCTTCGTCTGCGGCGCTGATCAGCTCGCGGCTGTGCATGTTCTCCTGCGGCACGACCGTACAGACGCCGATGCTGGCGGTCACCGGCAACCACTTCTCGTTGTACTCGAGCCCCATGCCCTGGATGCGGTGACGTATCCCGTCGGCGACCTTCATGGCGCCCTTGGAGTCGGTCAGCGGCAGAATCACGATGAATTCCTCGCCGCCGTAACGCGCCATGACATCGCACGGCCGCTTCAGGCAACTCTGGATGGTGACGGCAACCTCGCGCAGACAGAAATCGCCGGCCTGGTGGCCAAAGTTGTCGTTGATCGACTTGAAATGGTCGATATCGAACAGCATCACGGTCAGGTTGTAGCCGCCACGCTGGGCCCTCGCCCACTCACGCTCGATCTTCTGGTCAAAGTATTTACGGTTGCGCACGCCGGTCAGGCCATCGGTGAAGTTGAGCGCCTTGAGCTTGGTATTGGCCTCGGACAGCTTCTTCAGCGCCTCATCGAGTTCATGCGTGCGCTGCGACACCCGCGCCTCGAGCAGGGTATTGGCTTCCAGATGGACCTTCTTGTTCTCGTCCGTCGTCAACTTGATGCGATGCGCCAGCGCAAACGACAGCAGGATGACCTCCATCACCGAGCCGGCCTGCAGCGCATACTCAGTGACAAAGTTGGTCGGCAGCACGTTGAAGGTCTTCAGCACATACAACATGATGCCGAGCAGCAGAGCCGACCAGGCCAACAGGAAATAGCGTGCCTGCTTGAGATTGTTGCGCCAGGCCAGGAGCCCGGCGACAAAGGCGTAGCAGACGCAGGTGAAGGCAAGGATAGCCGCGGCCTGGATCACGATCGAGTAATCGAGCACCAGCGATGCCACGATGATGATGCAAAACAGGCCCCAAATGATCTTACCGACCTGATCGAGCATCGGCTGACGCTGCCTGAGCTGCAGGAAACGCCTGACAAAGGTGACGGCGCCCAGGAAAGCCACACCGATGAAGAATGGCGTGGCCACGTTGCCCCAGGCAGGCCAGTCGGGCCAGATGAATTCGAGTGCCAGGCCGTTGAGTGACATCTGGAACAGGATGTAGCCCAGCAGATAATGCACGTAATGCAGGTAGTTGCGGTCGCCGATCGAGAAATAGATCAGCAGGTTGTAACACAGCATCGCCAGCAGCACGCCGTAGTACAGGCCGAAGACATAGAACTCGGCTTGATCCTGCTGCAGCAGCAAGGATGGGGTAACGAGCTGGATGGGCAGTTGCAGCGAGCTTTGCGTGGCCACGCGGATATACACGTCCATCGCCTCGCCTGGCGCCAGCTCGACCGGAAAGCTGATGTTGCGGTGCTGGATTTCGCGCTGGTGGAATGGCAACAGGTCGCCGTTCGCCATATGCCTGAGCAGCTTGCCATCGCGCACATAATAGGTGTCGACATGATCGAGCATCGGATACTCGGTTTCCAGTATCCAGTGGCTCGGTGCCGTGCGATTGGCCAGTTGCAGCTTGAACCAGTAGGCCGATCGGGTGAAGCCGAAATTGGGCACCCGCTGACGGGATACCGTGAATCGGCGTGCTGCGTCCGCCTCGATCACCTGTTCGAGATTGAGCCGGCCGGATTTGTCCTCGAGCCAGCTCAGGTGGCCGCCCAGAAGATATTGCTGCTTGCCGCCGGTGAGCTCCAGCGCGGTCGCAACACCGGGCAGCAACCAGCACAGCAACAACAGCCAGCTGGCATAGCGGAGCCGGTAAAGCTGGGAAGACCTTGCATGCCTGCTTCGAACCATCACCGCGACCCGAGAATATTAAACTCCGGTAATATAGATGAGATGCTGTTGGCATTCCAGCAACAGCGGGATCGAGCTGACGAGCGGTCGGCCCCGGCTAGCCGAGAGGGGCTGCCAGATCGGGCAGCATGGCCATGATGCGTTCAGTCGCGCCGCCATGGGCGCGACTGAACGCCATGGCAGCCTGCTGCATCGCGGTACGCCGAGCGGGAGAACGCAACAGCTCGAGCACCGTGTCGATGGTCGCATCGACCCCCTCGCATTGCTGCGCAGCACCAGCCTCGCAGGCCAGCCTCGTGGCCTCTGCAAAATTGAACATATGCGGTCCGACGATCACCGGCGTACCAACCGCGCTGGCTTCGATCAGGTTGTGGCCGCCCAGCGGCAAAAAGCTGCCCCCCACCACGGCAATATCGGCCGCAGCGTAGTAGGCCGCAAGCTCACCCATGCTGTCACCCAGCCATACCTGCCGATCTGCACCAGGTAGTTCGCCACTGCTGCGCCGGCACAGGCTCAGACCATGCACCGTCACCTGGTTCGCCACCTCGTCGAAACGTTGCGGATGCCTGGGTACGATGATCAACAAGGCCTGCTCAAAACCCCGTTTACGACACCAGGCATCGAGCAGCAGCGTTTCCTCGCCGTCGCGCGTGCTGGCGAACAGTACGACGGCCCGCTCCCCGATCGACTCGTGCCAGGCCCGGCCCAGTGCCAACTGGGCAGCAGGTGGCACGATATCGAATTTCACGTTGCCACACACGACGGGCGCGGCGGCACCGAGTGCGGCCAGGCGTAGCGCATCGTCCTTGCTTTGCGCCGCCACGCCGGCCAGCCGGGCCAGGGCCGGCGACACCAGGCGCGCGATCTTGCCATAGCCCCGCGCCGACCGGGCCGACAGGCGCGCATTGACAAGAAATAACGGAATACCGGCATCGGCCGTGGCATGGATCAAGTTCGGCCAGATCTCGGTCTCCATCAGCAAACCGAATGCCGGCCGGAAGTGTCGGATGAAGCCATTGATGGCAAACGGCAGATCGTAGGGCAGATAGACGGCCTCGACATCGTCCTTGTACACCTCCCTGGCGGTATCGCGCCCCGTCGGTGTCATCTGCGTCAGGATCAGCCGGTGACCAGGATAACGCCGCCGCAACGCCTGGACGAGCGAGGCCGCGGCACGAGTCTCGCCCACCGATACCGCATGGAGCCAAATCGTCGGCCCGGTGACCGGCGTCCGGTAGCGCCCGAAACGCTCGGCCCAATGTTGCCGATAGCCCGGCTGCTGGCGGCCGCGCCACCACAGCCGGCACAGGATCAGCGGCAACAGCAGCCAGAATATCGCGCCATACAGCCGCCTCATCCTGCCAACACCCCGTTCAGCTTGCACCAGACTTCGTCTACCGTCGGCACCTTGCCGATGCCGCCCAGGTTGCAGACGAAGCCATTGCCAAGCACACCGGTCAGGATCGGATCGCTCGCGGTAAACAATGCAATGACCGGGCACATGACGGCGGCGGCCAGGTGGCTCAGGCCGGTATCGACACCAATGGTCGCGCGAGCCCCCTTGAGCAGACCGGCCGCAGCAGTCAAGCTCAGGCGCGGGGCAACGATGCCATTCGGCATCATCTGCACCAAGCGCTCGGCATCCGTCTTTTCGCTGGCGCTGCCCCATGGCAACACGCAGGCCAGCCCTTGTTCATGGCAGCGTCGCGCCAGCTCGGCCCAGCCATCGGGCTGCCATTGCTTGTCCGCCCGGCTGGTGGCGTGCAGGCAGACAATATAGGGTTGTGGCGGGAGCCAGTCCGTAACCAGCGCTGAGGTCGACGAAAGCCCATAGTCGGGCAGGCCGCTAACGGTATAACCCAGCGCCGCCGCGGCAAGCTGCCGGTTGCGCGCGACTGCATGCTGTTGCCGGGCGATAGCAAAGCGCCGATCGTAAGCCAGGCTAGCCAAGGGTTCACGAGCGCTGGCCCAATCGTAGCCTGCCCGCGTAGCAGGTACCTGCCGCACGATCCATGCACTCTTCACCAGACCCTGCAGGTCAATGACCCAATCGTAGTCGGCCTCGACGAGTGAACGACGGAACGTTCGAAGCTCGGCGCGTACTGCCGTCGTCCACCAGGCCTTGCGCCAGCGCCGGATGGCGACCGGCAGGACGTGCCTGACCCCGGGATGAAGCCGCGGCAACTCGGCAAATCCTTCCTCGACAACCCAATCGACAGCCGTCCCCGGCAATTGGGCGAGCAGATCGGTGACTGCGGGCAAGGCATGAATGACATCGCCCATGGACGAAGTCTTGACGATCAATATCGATGACATGGGCGGATTTTAGCAGCCGGCACCGTCAAAAAACGGCCAGCCGCCTGTACGACGGCAAAAATCCACAGCTTTTCCCTTGTTTGTCCGACCCATGACGAACTGCCTAGTCGATTGAAATATCGGGATAAACCGGGTTTATCCCAGCTGGCCGGAAAAATCCGGATGGCAAACCCGCCGACAGCAATAGCAAGCACACACTGTGGAAAACTTGCCAAATAAAATTTCAACAAATCAAAAACCAATATTATTCAATAGGTTGAAAGAAATTCAGCAATGTGGACAACAAGCATGGATGAAATGTGCAGAACCGGCAGTGGAGGCAGCACCGAAAAATCCCCACACATCACCGACACAGGCGCCAGCCCGCTTGTCCAGCATTCGTTACAGTTGCTAATCAGCTGAAAAAACATGGAAAACATGGCTTATCCACAACAAGCCCGTGGGATTATTAATTGTTATCGAAGTTTCTTTTTCTTATTCAACATAAAGAGAAAACCAGAACAAACGGGCCAATTTTGCAGACGTGGACAGCTATGTTATGTTTGGCGCCTTCCTGAACCGAACCCACCATGGCCACGCCAATTTCAGCAGTACTGATCACGCTCAATGCGGCCGATGTCCTCGAGCCCTGCCTACGGTCACTCGACTTCGTCGATGAGATCGTGGTGGTCGATTCAGGCAGCACCGATGGCACGCGTGAACTGGCATTGCGATATGGCGCGACGGTCATCGAGCAGACTTGGCTTGGTTTTGGCCAACAAAAGCAGTTTGCGGTAAACAAGGCCAGCCACGATTGGGTGCTATGCATCGATAGCGATGAACGGATCAGTGAAAGACTGAAGGCCGAAATTGGTTCTGCACAGGCATCCACTGCTTTCCAAGCCTATGCCATGCCACGCAGCAATCGATTCATGGGACGTTTTCTGAAGCACGGAGAGGGTTATCCGGACTGGAGTCTGCGCCTGTTTGATCGCCGTCACGCCCGCTGGTCAGACGACAGCGTGCACGAGAAGGTGTTGTGCCAGGTTCCGGTAGGCAAGCTCAAGGGTGATTTGCTTCACGAATCAGGCGAAAATATCAGCCGCTATCTGGACAAACAGAACCGCTATACCAGCCTGCAGGCAGAACAGATGCTCACAGACGGCAAGCGGGCCCGGGTATCGCAGCTACTGTTGAGCCCGCTGGTGCGCTTCTTGAGATTTTACCTGTTCAGGAGAGGGTTTCTGGACGGTGTGCCCGGGCTTGTCCATATCCTCATCGGATGCATCAACAGCTTCACCAAATACGCCAAACTGATGGAACTCGAAAGACTGCGCAAGCAACCATGAAGACTCTCGTAACCGGTGCCGCGGGTTTCATCGGCATGCATGTCTGTCAGGCCTTGCTGGCTAATGGCGAGGAAGTCGTTGGAGTCGATAATCTCAACGACTATTACTCTCCCGCCCTCAAGCAGGATAGATTGGCACAGCTTTCCGGCTTTTCGGCTTTCCGCAACGAAGTGCTCGATATCGCTGATAGCGGGGCCATGACCCGTCTGTTTGTGCAAGAAAAGTTCGACAGGGTCATTCACCTCGCGGCGCAGGCCGGTGTACGTTACTCCCTGAAAAATCCGCTGGCTTACGCACAGAGCAACCTGCTTGGCTTTACCAATATTCTCGAAGGCTGCCGCCAGACAGGGGTCAAACATCTGGTGTTTGCCAGCAGTTCGAGTGTCTACGGCGCCAACATCAAGACGCCGTTCGATGAATCAGACAACGTCGATCACCCGGTCAGCTTGTATGCGGCAACCAAGAAAGCCAACGAGCTGATGGCACACAGCTATGCCCAGCTATATGGCATTCCGACCACCGGCTTGCGGTTCTTCACCGTCTACGGCCCCTGGGGTCGTCCCGACATGGCGGCGTGGCTGTTTACCGAGGCCATCCTCGCCGGCAAGCCGATCAAGGTTTTCAACCATGGCGATCTGCAGCGCGATTTCACCTATATCGACGATATCGTCGAAGGTGTCGTCCGTGTCTGGGATAACCCGCCGCAGCCCAATCCCCAGTTCGACCGGATGAATCCGGATCCGGCATCGAGCTTTGCGCCGTTCCGGGTTTTCAATATCGGTAATCACCGGCCGGTGCGGCTGGAAGACTTCATTGCCTGTCTGGAACGGGTATTGGGAAAATCGGCGATACGCGAATCGTTGCCCATGCAGCCGGGCGACGTCCATACCACCTATGCCAATATCGACCGGCTGGAAGCCGCTGTGGGCTTCAAACCGCTTACTACGCTGGAGAGTGGGATCGAGCGGTTTGCCGCATGGTACAAGCAATACCACGCGGTGAATTGATTGCTAGCCTCGTTCAAAACAGGCAGATAGCACCCTGGCGGCCTGCTCGATGTCGGCTGCATCGAACAGTGAGCTGATCACCGCCAGTGCATCGGCACCGGCATCGACGACCGATGAACCATTTTCGGCGGTAATGCCACCGATCGCCACGATCGGTGCCGACAACTGCCGGCGGGCCTGGGCGATCAAGTCAAGCGTGGCTCGGCGTACCAATGGTTTGGTTATGGAAGGAAATACCGCACCGAACGCGACGTGGTCGGCCCCATTCGACAATGCCCGTTCCGCCAGTGCCAGGCTGGCATAGCACGAGGCACCGAGCAGCTTATGCGGCCCCAGCCGCAGACGTGCTGACTGCAGGGAACCATCCTGCTCGCCCAGATGGACGCCTGCCGCATCGATCGCCAATGCCAGTTCCACGTCATCGTTGATGATCAGCGGCACCGCATAGCGGTCGCATAGTTGCTTGATCTGGCCGGCCTGGCTAAATCTGAGATCCGCATCATCGGACTTGTTGCGGTACTGCATCACCTTGACACCGCCGGACAGCACAGCGGATACCTGCGCCAGCAGCCTGGCCGTGTCGCTGGTATCCGGCGTGATCGCGTAGATCCCTTCAATTTTCGGCATTGTCGCCACGGGCCCAGAACAGGCGATCGGGAATGTACTGGCCCATGCCGGGGCGGAATGCGTGTTTCAGCGTTTGCCAGGTGTATTCCTGTGCCTCCTTCACTGCTTCCGCCATGTCGAGGCCGGTGGCCAACATACCGGCGACGGCCGATGCCAAGGTGCAGCCGGAGCCGTGGTAACTGCCCGGCAGGCGCGACCAGCTGTCGGCCCTGACCTTGCCGCCGCGGTTGTACAAGGTGTTGACGACATTGGGCGTGTTTTCATGGGTGCCGGTAATCAGCACGTATTCGCAGCCGAGTTCGCGGATACGCCTTGCGCATTCGTCCAGGCTCAGCTCTTCATCGCCGTCCTCGTCGGACAGGCGGCGTGCCTCGAAACTATTCGGCGTGATCAGCGTCGTATGCGGGATCAGCAATTCACGCATGGCACCGATCAGCTCTTCAGTGGCAAATTCGTCGCCCCGGCCCGAACTCAATACCGGATCGAGAATCAGCGGTACGCTGGGATAGTCGGCCGCGATTTCTGCAATTGCCGCGACATTCTCGACACTGCCGATCACGCCGACCTTGAAGGCGGCGACTTCCATGTCTTCCAGGATGAAACGCGCCTGTTCGGCGACTAGGTCGGCATCCAGTGCCTGCAACTCCTCGACACCGGCACTGTCCTGCACCGTGATGCCGGTGACCACCGACAAGGGATGGCAGCCCAGGCTGGCAAGCGTCAGGAGATCGGCCTGTAAGCCGGCGCCGCTCGATGGATCGGTCGCCGCAAAAGTCAGGACGATGGGGAAGGAGTTGGACTGCATCAAGGGAGGCTTTCTTGAATTGGGTTAGAATCTTGTTTTTTGTCGGTTGCCGATACGACATACGTCGCTTCGGCGATATGAAATTATTGTAACTGAATCACGGAAACTCGCATGAAGCGCTATATGTGTCTGATTTGTGGCTTTATTTATGATGAAGCCGAAGGCCGTCCTGAAGATGGCATCGCCGCCGGCACCAAATGGGAAGACATCCCGATGAACTGGACTTGCCCGGACTGCGGCGCCCGCAAGGAAGATTTCGAAATGGTTCAGCTGTAACAGCAGCCATGCGTACCATTTCCACCATGAAACCACTTCTGCTGGCGTTGACCGTGGCGCTTGGACTCACGGCCTGCCAAAGCGTTCGAACCACCAATAGCGGTGCTGTCGGGGTCGATCGCAAGCAGTCGATGTTCATTGGTATCAGCGAACAGCAGGCCAATCAGCTGGCCGCCCAGCAATATGCCGAGGATTTGTCCAAGGCGCGCAGCAAGGGCCAGCTCAATGCCGATCAGCGCAATCTGGAGCGCCTGCGCGCCATCGCCGCACGGTTGATTCCGCAGACGGCGGTATTCCGTGCCGATGCCCCGTCGTGGAAATGGGAAGTCAATCTGCAAAGCTCGGACCAGCTCAATGCCTATTGCGCGCCGGGCGGCAAGATCATGTTCTACAGCGGCCTGATCACCAAGCTCAAACTGACCGACGACGAGATCGCGGCCGTCATGGGCCACGAGATGGCGCATGCCCTGCGTGAGCATGGACGCGAAGCCATGTCGCGTGCCTATGCGCAGAGTACCGTGCTGTCGATCGCAGCGGCCACAGGCAAGGTCGGCAACGATGCGCTGCAGCTCGCCGAGCTGGCGGGCAACTATGCCTGGCAGTTGCCGAACAGTCGCCAGAACGAAACCGAGGCCGACCGGATCGGGCTAGAACTGGCTGCTCGCGCGGGCTATGACCCGAACGCCGCGATTTCGGTCTGGCACAAGATGGATCGGGCCAGTGAATCGGGTGAGCCGCCGCAATGGATGTCGACCCACCCCTCGCATGGCTCGCGGGTACGCGACCTCGAAGACAAGATGCCGCTGGTTATGCCGCTCTATCAGGAAGCGCGCGGCAGGAAATAAATGACCTATCTCTACCTCAAGGCATTCCACATCATCTTTGTCGTGAGTTGGTTTGCCGGCCTGTTTTACCTGCCACGGCTGTTCGTCAATCACGCGATGGCCGAGGATGAGGCAAGCCAGGCGCGGCTTGCGTTGATGGAACGCAAGCTGTTCCGTTTCATGACGCCGCTCGCCGTGCTCGCTCTGGGTTTCGGCAGCTGGCTGTGGCTTGGCTACGGCGTGAGCGGCGGCTGGCTGCATGCAAAGCTGACGCTGGTCGCCGTGCTGATCGCCTACCATCTCTACTGTGGCAAGCTGCTGCGCGATTTCGCAGCAGGCCGCAATGTACGCAGCCATCGTTGGTATCGCGTTTTCAACGAAATACCGGTTCTCATCTTGTTTGCCGTCGTCATCCTGGTTGTCGTGAAACCGTTTTGATGGCCGTTTCTTAGGAATTTTCCATGTCCTCCAATAACGAACAACTGTTTGAACGCGCCCGCCAGCACATCCCAGGTGGCGTCAATTCGCCGGTACGCGCTTTCGGTTCGGTCGGCGGTACGCCGCGCTTCTTCCGCGAGGCAAAGGGCGCGTATCTGTGGGATGCGGATGGCAAGCGCTATATCGATTATGTCGGCTCGTGGGGGCCGGCCATCGTCGGTCACGCGCATCCGCAGGTGATCGAGGCCGTCAAGCAGGCGGCCGATCATGGCCTGTCCTTTGGCGCGCCGACCGAGGGCGAAATCGAGATCGCCGATCTGTTGTGCAGCCTGTTGCCGAGCATGGACAAGGTACGCCTGGTCAGCTCGGGCACCGAGGCCACGATGAGCGCGATCCGCCTTGCGCGCGGCTTTACCGGTCGCGACAAGATCATCAAGTTCGAAGGCTGCTACCACGGCCACGCTGATTCCTTGCTGGTGAAGGCGGGATCAGGCTTGCTGACCTTCGGCAACCCAAGCTCCGCGGGCGTGCCAGCGGCGGTGGCGGCCGATACCGTGGTGCTTGGCTACAACGACGTCAACCAGCTCGAAGACACCTTTGCGGCGATTGGCTCGCAGATTGCCGCGGTGATACTCGAGCCGGTTGCCGGCAATATGAATCTGGTCAAGCCGAGCCAGGCATTCCTGCAGGGCTTGCGCAGCCTGTGCGACAAGCACGGCACCGTGCTGATCTTCGATGAGGTGATGACGGGCTTCCGCGTTGGCCCGCAGTGTGCGCAGGGCCTGTTCGGCATTCGCCCCGACCTGACCACGCTAGGCAAGGTCGTCGGCGGCGGCATGCCGCTCGCGGCATTCGGTGGCCGCGCCGACATCATGGACAAGATCGCGCCGCTGGGACCGGTCTATCAGGCCGGCACGTTGTCGGGCAACCCGGTCGCGGTCGCGGCGGGCCTCGCGACGCTCAAGCTGATTTCGGCGCCTGGCTTCTACGAGGCCCTGTCGGCTTCGACGCAGGCGCTGTGTACCGGCTTGGCCAAGGCGGCGGCCAAGGCAGGCGTCGAATTCAGCGCACAAAGCGTGGGCGGCATGTTCGGCCTGTATTTTTTGCAGGCTTGCCCGGCCAGCTATGCCGACGTGATGCAGGGTAACCGTGAGCGCTTCAACCGGTTCTTCCATGCCATGCTGGAAGAAGGTGTTTACCTGGCGCCGTCCGCATTCGAGGCGGGTTTCGTGTCGGCGGCTCATACGCAGGACGATATCGATGCCACCGTCGCCGCCGCAGGCCGGGTGTTTGCGGGCCTCTAAGGCATCGCGGTAGGGAAAACGGCAACCTGAAGCTGCCGTTTTTATATGCAATTACGAATCGATTCAAGTTTGAGCGCAGGTCGCCGATAATTATTGCAATGCAGCAATTATTATCGTGACATGAAGACCGATCGCATTACCCAATTCAATCGTCGCCTGGTGTCCGTACCGACTCGAGAAACCAGTGCAGTGGCCGATCTTGAGGGCGTTTCCGAACGTCAGGCGAATCAGGAAATATCCTGGGTGCCACGGGCCGGGCGACGTCTGCTGTTCATCGAGCGTCGTGGCGGAAATGATCGCCGGCAACACGAGGACAGGCGCAGCCAGCATATGGCTGGACCATTCGACACCCGTGCCAGCAGCGGCAGGCGCAAGCACAACCGGCGCGCGAGCGACTGCCAGGAGTCGATTTCGGTCAAAGTCTGAGCCCTTTTCGAGTCGCACCGATGTTTGAACGCAGCCCGGCCATGGCCGGGCTGCGTCGTTCGTTTATGGAGAAAGCAATCATGAATCCACAGCTGACAGAGATTCGCGTCCGCGGCTACCACCTCGACGTCTACGGCCACGTCAACAATGCCCGCTACCTGGAATTCCTCGAAGAGGCACGCTGGCATTTCTTCGAGACCAGTGGTGCATTGCAGCGCTTCATGGATAGCGGGCTGGCTTTCGTCGTGGTCAATATCAACATCAGCTACCGCCGGCCGGCCCTGCTCAACGAGAGCCTGGTGCTGCACACCTCGGTGAAGACGATCAACCGGCGCAGCGGCGTGTTGCACCAGGTAATCCATCTGAAGGATACCGAAATCGTCGTGGCCGACGCCGATGTCACCTTCTGCCTGTACGACCCCAAGCAGGACAGGTCGATCGCCATCGAGGGCGAGGTATTGCAGCTGCTGGAACAGATGGCCGCGTTGTAATGCAACCCGTATATATGGCGGACTGTTTGCTATTGCTGGACCAGACTCAATTAAAAGATTTTTTTACCGAGAGGGGTGCAGTCGACTATAGTTCGCTTGAATATTAGCAAAGGTTAATTTTCAGATGAACACACCAGCCTCACAAAGCTTCCAGCGGTCGATGCTCGGCCAGGTCCTGATCAAGAAGGGCCTGGTAACCGAAGATCAACTGAACCGAGCGATCGCGCAACAGCAACGCAGTGGCCAGAAGCTCGGTGAAATTCTGACCGAATGGAACCTCGTCACCAAGCGCCAGATCCAGGGTGCCTTGCGGCGCCAACGCAATCTGCGTGTTGCCGCCACGCTGGCGACGGCCCTGCTGGGCCCGTTGCAGGCGTTTGCAGTGTCGCCGGTGCCGGCAAGCCAGATTTCGGCACAAACCTCGTCGCGTGAATCCGGGCTGAAGGCATTGAGCGAAGAGGAAATGGGCGATATCTCGGCGCAGGGCTTCGCCGAAGACCGTTTGCGCCAGCTCACCGGTAAAGCCGGCAGCGGCGATGGTGTCGAGACCATGAAGGAGCTCGCGCAGCTGATGAACCCGCTGCTGCAGTTCATCGATGCGGAAACTTCGATGAAGGACGTGACCTATGACGTCGATGGTGCCCGTGCCGCCATCAACGCCGATGGTTCCGTCACCTTGAAACTGCCGAGTTCCATCGGCGAGCTGAGTTTCAACAATATCCGCGTCAAGGGCTCCGAGGGGGCGAGTATGGGCAGCCTGACGATGAAGGGCATCGATCTGCGCGGCAGCTCGATGACTATCCTGCCGAACAAGCGCTGAGCGCGTCAGTAACAACAAAAAAGCGAACCATCTGGTTCGCTTTTTTCATGGGCGCTTGCTACTCAACGCAGGCGATAAACGAGGCAGGTGTCGACGAGTAGCTCGTTGCCATCGAGGCGTTCGAACTGGTTGCCGGCAAATACGCGCTCGAAGTCGTAATACTGGTTGCCGGTCTTGAGCCAGGCGTAGATCGGGCGGCCCTGGTAGCTGCCGAGCGCGATCTCGGCCTTGTCGTCGAAAGTATCGAGCGACAGGCTGTGGGGTGTGGCGGCAACGGGGGCCGCGGGCTCCACCGGCGGCACGAAAGGCGGCGAGATCAGTTGCAGGTAGGAGCGGAAAGCCCAGAGCGGCAGGCGTACCCGCAGTACTTTCTTGTCGGACGTAATGACGCAGGACACCGGGAAGCTGCGGCGGCAGGCCGGGCATTCCGCCTCGGCTGCCAGTGCGATCTGGCCTTTCATTGCACTGGCGACGCCCATCATGTGATCGGCGCTGACCACGTGGCCGCAGTGCGGGCATTTCTTGGAGAACTTCGAGATGCGGTCACCGTTGCCTACGGGCATCGGGAGAAAGTGGCTGATCCGGTCGGTTTTACGCATGAATGACGGCGGGAAAAAATTCGCTGGGGATGATAACCCAAAGCGACAGTCTGCGGAACGATTCGCTGATTTGAAAGCGTTTTTTCGCGCCGCAGCCCGCCGATGCGCACTTATTCGACAACTTCCAGCACACCGTGCATGCCCTGCTCCTTGTGGCTCTTCAACACCCAGAACTGGTTGGCGCAGAAGAACTCATAACTGCCGACCTTGGTCGGTGTGAAGCGTACCAGCGTCACGTCGTTTTCGAGCTGCTGCTTGACGTGCAGATCGCCCTCGGGGGCATCGATGGTGAAATCGTGTTTGGCGATGCCTGGCGCGAGCTGGATCATCAGCTCGACCGGCTTGCCGACCTGCACCTTGATATGGTTCGGCTTGAAATAATAGTTGCCGGCCTCGACCAGCTGGCGCTGCACATTGTCGATGCCGGGTGTGGCGGTGACGGCAACACCGTCGTCTGCGTGGGCGGATGCTGCGGCAAGCAGCGCCAATGCGGCCAGGCTGTGTTTCATTTGATTTCTCCCGTTGTGATTGTGCGCTGACTATAGCAGCCGACATGACGTCGGGGTAGGAAAGCGCCGCCAAAAAAACGGCCCGGACGAACCGGGCCAAGTCGGAAGGTAAACGGAAATTGTCGGTCAGCCGCTGTTGCGCAGGCCGGCAGCGATGCCGTTGATGGTGAGATGGACTGCATGCTGCACGTCTTCGCCGCCTTCACCGGCGCGATAGCGGCGCAGCAGCTCGACTTGCAGGTGATTGAGCGGATCGAGGTAGGGCAGCCGGTTCTTCAGGCTGCGGGCGAGCGGCCGGTTGGATTCGAGCAACTCATCGCTGCCGGTGATCAGCTTGACCATCTCGATCGTGCGCTCCCACTCGGCACGCAGCTGGCCGAAGACACGGCCGGCCAGCGCCTGATCCTCGACCAGCCCGGCGTAGCGCGAGGCGATGCCGATGTCGGTCTTGGCCAGCACCATTTCCAGGTTGGACAGTACGGTCTGCAGGAAGGGCCAGCGTTGCACCATCGCCTGCAGCGTCGCGAGGCCTGTGTCGCCTTCACGGTCGAGATAGTGTTTGACCGCACTGCCGAAGCCATACCAGCCAGGCAGCATCAGCCGGCATTGCGACCAGCTGAACACCCACGGGATTGCACGCAGGTCGGCGATACCGCCGTTGGCACGGCGTTTGGCTGGGCGGCTGCCGATGTTGAGGCTGGCGATCTCGTTGATGACCGTGGCCTGCTGAAAATAGGTGATGAATTCCGGGTTGCCGTAGACCAGCTCACGGTAGTACTCAAAAGCCGATTGCGACAGCGTCTCCATCAGCGCGTAGTACTCGGTCGAGGCCTGGCCCAGGTCGTCGTGGTCGATGAAGCTGCCTTCGAGTGTGGCGGCGAGCAGGGTTTCGAGGTTGCGGCGGCCGATCTCCGGGTTGGTGTATTTCGAGGCGATGACCTCGCCCTGCTCGGTGATGCGCAGCTGACCGGCCACCGAGCCATAGGGCTGGGCGATGATGGCCTCGTAGCTGGGGCCGCCGCCGCGGCCGACAGAGCCGCCGCGGCCATGGAACAGGCGCAGGCGCACGTTGGCGTCGCGGAACACTTTAACCAGCGTGACTTCGGCCTTGTACAGCTCCCAGTTCGAGGTCAGGTAGCCGCCATCCTTGTTGCTGTCGGAATAGCCGAGCATGACCTCCTGCACCTGCTTGCGGCTGGCCAGCCACTGCTGCCACTGCGGCAGCTTGAACAGGTCGCGCATGACGTCGCCGCATACGCGCAGGTCGGCGATGGTTTCGAACAACGGAATGATGTTCAGCGCGAGCTGGCCGTCGCTGCCGAGCAGGCCGACTTCCTTCAGCAGCAGTGCCACTTCCAGCATGTCGCTGATGCTCTCGCAGTTGGAGATGATGTAGTTCTGGATCGCCTGGGCGCCGTAGTCGCGATGGATCTGCGCAGCCATGTCGACGATGGCGAGCTCCTTCGCGGTGTCGGCGCTGTATTCGATGAACGGCGAACGTAGCGGGCGCGGTGAGGCAATCTCGCGTAGTAGCGCGGCCTGGCGCCCCGCCTCGTCGAGTTGCGCGTAGTCTTCGAGGCCGGCACGGGCGAACAGCTCGATCACCGTGCGCTCGTGGATGGCCGAGTTCTGGCGCATGTCGAGCGGCGCCAGGTGGAAGCCGAACACGTCGACGGCGCGGCGCAGGCGGCGTAGACGACCATCGGCGATCAGCCTGGCGCCGTGGCTCGCGAGCGAGTCGTAGACGAGCTGCAGATCCGCCGCCAGCTCGGCCACGCTGGCATAGGGCTTGGCGTCGCTCTGCACCGGCGGCGTGGTGAGGAAGTAGCACAGCCGCGCCGAGGTTGCATGGAGGCGGCTTTCGATGCCGATCAGCGCCAGCCGGTAGGGCTCTTCGGCACGGCTGACGGCGTGTTCGGGCGAATGCTCGGCAAGTTCCCGCAGCTCGTCGGTGAGGCTGACCAGCCGCGACGATTGCGACAGTTCGTTGGTCAGCTTGCGTACCTGTTCGAGGTAGAAGCCGATCGCGATGGCGGAATGGCGGCGCATCGCGTGGTGCATCATGGCCGCATCGACGAAAGGGTTGCCGTCGCGGTCGCCGCCAATCCAGCTGCCGATGCGGAAGAACGACGGCAACTCGAACGGTTTGCCATCGTTGAAGTCGCGCGCCAGCCAATCTTCGAGATCGTTGTACAGGCGCGGCAGCTGGCGCAGGAAGGTGTAGCGGTAGTAGGTCAGGCCGTTCTCGATCTCGTCCTTGACGGTGAGCTTGAACGAGCGGATTTCCGACGATTGCCACAGGCTCAGGATGATGCGCTTGAGCGCCTTCTCGCTGTCGATCATCTCATCGGGCGTGAAATCGGCCCGGTCGCGGCGCGTGAGCAGCGTGGCGATGGCACGGTGGCAATCGAGAATGGTCTTGCGCTGGACTTCTGTCGGATGGGCCGTCAGCACCGGCGACAACAGCGCGTAGCTGAACAGCTGCTGGAGCTGCTCGGGTGTGACCGCGTGCTCTTTCAGCCGGCGCAGCGCGGCGGCCACCGAGCCCGGCTGCGGTGCGGCCCCGGCGCGCTGGTAGGCACGGCGGCGGCGGCTGTGGTGCAGGTCTTCGGCGATGTTGAACAGGTGAGAGAAATAGCTGAACGCGCGCACCAGGGCCACGGTGTTCTCGTGGCTCAGGTTGTTGAGTGTGGCTTCGAGTGCCTCGCGTGCGCTGCTGTCGGCCTCGTGCACGAAACGCACGGCGGTCTGGCGGATCGTCTCGACGCGGTCGAAGGTATCGTCGCCTTCCTGCTCCTTGAGCACCTCGCCGAGCAGGCGCCCGAGCAGGCGCAAGTCCTCGCGTAGCGGTTCTTCCTTTTCCAGTTGTGTATCCTGCACTACCTGTTGCACCGGGTGCTCCCTCGCTGATTGGTTGGCCCGCCAGCAGGCTGGCTGCCAGGCTTGCATGTCATGGTTGTTGCGGAAATCTGCAATGTCGTTGTTTTACTACAGAGTGTAGGCGTGTCGAGCAAGTGCTTGTATTCGTAAAACCCCTAGCCCTAGCAGGTTTTACGCGCGGCGATCGGCTCGGGGCTGATATGGATCATAGTGCGCAATGCGCGTGCCAAGTAGGCTTGGCGGCCCATGTTAGAATTCCGCCATAGACAAGAATCGAGCCCGCCATGATCCAGACTGCCCTCCCCTCCCGCCTCGTCATCGCCTCGCGCGAAAGCCTGCTTGCCATGTGGCAGGCCGAGCACATCCAGGCGCGGCTCAGGGCGCTGTACCCGGGACTCGAGGTCGACATCCTCGGCATGACCACGCAGGGTGACCGCATCCTCGACGTCACACTCAACAAGATCGGTGGCAAGGGTCTGTTCGTGAAGGAACTCGAAGTGGCGCTCGAAGAAGGCCGCGCCGACATCGCCGTGCATTCGATGAAGGATGTGCCGATGAACCTGCCCGAGGGCTTCACGCTGGCCGTGATCGGCGAGCGCGAAGACCCGCGCGACGCATTCGTCTCCAACCGGTATGCGAACCTGGCCGAACTCCCAGCCGGCAGCGTGGTGGGTACGTCGAGCCTGCGCCGTGAATGCCAGATCCGCGTGCGTTATCCCCATCTGACCATTCAGCCGCTGCGCGGCAATGTGCAGACGCGGCTGCGCAAGCTCGACGAAGGCCAGTACGACGCGATCATTCTCGCCGCGGCCGGCCTGCGCCGGCTCGGCCTGACCGATCGCATCACGGCGCTGATCGACAGCGTCGACAGCCTGCCCGCCGTGGGCCAGGGGGCGCTCGGCATCGAGTGCCGTGCCGACCGTGCCGACCTGATCGCGCTGCTCGCGCCGCTCAACCATGCCGGGACAGCCGCCTGCGTGCGTGCCGAGCGCGCGATGAGCCGCCTGCTCGGCGGTAGCTGCCAGGTGCCGCTCGGCGGCTTTGCCGAAGTGCAGCAGGGCCAATTGTCGTTGCGCGGCTTCGTGGCGATGCCCGACGGCAGCCGTATGCTGCGTGCCGAATCGACGGGCCCGCTCGATCGGCCCGAAGCGCTCGGCGAGCAGATCGGCCACGACCTGCTGGCGCAGGGTGCGGGCGAGATCATGCAGGCGCTTGCCGGTTGACCGCACCCTTGCTCCGCGCCTCCCCTGCCATCGTCGTCACCCGGCCGGCGGGGCAGGCACCACGCCTGATCGAGGCGATCCAGGCCGCAGGCGGCACGGCGCTGGCCTTGCCCCTGCTCGACATTGCCGAACCTGTCGATGCGGCGCCGTTTCGGGCCGCGCTGGCACGGCTGGCTGAGTTCGACTACGCGGTGCTGGTCAGCCCGTCGGCAATCGAGCGGGTATTGCCTCGCGTGATCGAAGCCGGCGGCTGGCCCGACGGCGTGACGCCTGTCGTCGTCGGCGAAGGCAGTGCCAACACCCTGGCAGCCTACGCCACGCCCGCGCCGCTGAAGCCGGCCGAGCGCTTCGACAGCGAGGGCGTGCTGGCGCTGGACCCGCTGCAGCAGCTGGACGGCAAACGCATCGTGATCTTCCGCGGCGACGGTGGACGCGAGCTGATGGCGGATACGTTTCGAGCGCGCGGCGCCGAGGTCGAGGTGGTCGAGGCCTACCGGCGGCTGAAGCCCAGCCATGACCTGGCCCCGCTGCTGGCGACCGAGCCCTTGCCGGTATTCACGACCACCAGCTCCGACGCACTCAGGCACCTTATGGGGCTGGCTGGAGAAAGCCTGCGCGAGCGGCTACAATCCGCAGTGCTATTCGTTTCCCATCAACGTATTGCGGCGCTCGCCAGTGACTTGGGATTTTCCCGCATCGTCGTCACAACAAACGGCGATGAAGGTATGCTGCAAAGCCTTTGCGATTGGTTCAAGCACTCAATGGATGACAAGATGGATGCCCCGCTAGCCAGCGACAACGCGCCCCAGCCCGCGGCGGAGCCGACGAGCCCCGCTCCCCAGGCGAATGTGGCGGCGCCCCGGCGTGGCGGCATGAATCTCGGCGTCGTGGTCGGTGGCGTGGCTATCGTCCTGGTGGCGGCACACTGGCTCTCCACCACCCAGCAGATCACCAGGCTGCAGCTCGAGGCCGGCAGCTTCAATAAGGAAAGCCGCCAGCTGGCCGAGAAGAATGTCGAGCTGACACGCCAGCTGCAGTCGCGCTTCTCCGTATTCGAAAGCAAATTGTCCGAGTCGCAGAACCAGCAGGTCGCGCTCGAAGCGATGTACCAGGAGTTGTCGCGCAGCCGTGACGAAGCCTCGCTCGCCGACATCGAGCAGGCACTGATGCTCGCCAGCCAGCATTTGCAGCTTGCCGGCAATGTGCGCCTGTCGTTGATCTCGCTGCAGAACATCGACCAGCGCCTGCAAGGCCTGAACCAGCCGCAGTGGCTGGCGGTGCGCCGCGCGATCGCACTCGATATCGAGAAGCTGAAGAAATTCCCGTTTGTCGACACGGTCGGCATCGCCGTCAAGCTCGATGGGCTGGTCAGCGCCGTCGATGCCCTGCCGCTCGTGGTCGAACAGCCGCAGCCCAGGCCCAGGCTGGTCGCCAGCCCCGATGGGGGCGACAGCAATGTCGTGTCGCGGTTATGGGGCGAGCTGTGGGGTGAGATCAAGGGCCTGGTGCGGGTGCGCCGCCTCGACAAGCAGGAGCCGTTGCTGCTGTCGCCCGAGCAGGCCTTCTTTCTGCGCGAGAACCTGAAACTGCGGCTGCTCGACGCGCGCATGGCTAATCTGCAGCGCGACGGCACGACCTTCCGCGCCGACCTGCAGCTTGCGCAACGTTATGTCGAGCGCTATTTCGACGCCGCCTCGCCGCTGGTCAAGGGCTTCAAGGACAGCATGACGCAGCTAGGCGCAGTCGAGATCGGCAACGAGCCGCCCAGCCTGGAGGCGAGCCTCGCCGCTGTGCGCGATGCCAAGCTGCGGCCCGAGAGGAGCGGCAAGTGAAACTGCTCCTGTGGCTGATCGCCGTGTTCACGGCGGCCGTTGCCGTCACCATGCTGGCCGGGGTCAACGACGGCTATGCGCTGTTCGTGGTGCCGCCGTACCGGCTAGATACCTCGCTCAATGCGCTGATCATCCTCATCGTGGTGGTCTTCGTCATCGTCTACGGCCTGTTCCGCCTGACCTTCAACGCGCTCGATCTGCCCAGGCAGGTCAAGGCCTATCACCGTCGCCGTGCCCAGGAGCAGGCGCGCATGGCCTTGTTCGATGCGCTTGAGGCGTATTTCGAGGGGCGCTACAACCGCGCCGAGCGCGAAGCCGGGCGCGTGCTGGAGCTCGAGGAAGATGGCCGCGGCAAGGCGCTGGCGGCATTGCTGGCAGCGCGCTCGGCCCATGTCGTGCGCGATTTCGACAAGCGCGACAACTACCTGTCGCAGGCCGGCGTCGCCGATGAGCATGCACGGCTTGCCCGCTACATGACCCAGGCTGAGCTGCTGTCCGACCAGCGCGACCATGTCGCCGCGCTCGAAGCGCTCGAAGAGGCCAAGCTGCTGGCACCCAAGCTGACCAGCGCGCTGCGCCTCGAACTCAAGATCCGCCAGCAGCGTGGCGAGCCGGAGGCCGTGCTGCGCCTGCTCGACACCTTGCAGAAGAGCGAGGCCATCGATGCACCGGCTGCCCAGCGCATCCGCCTCGCCGCCAATGTCGAGCGGCTCAAGAGCGAGCCGATGTCGGCCAAGGCCCTGCGCGAGTGGTGGCACAAGCTCGGCAAGGAAGAACGCCTGCAGCCGCGCCTTGCGGCACTGGCAGCCCGGCGCATGCTGCTGCTCGACAACTGCGAGATGGCCGCCGAGGTCATCGTCAACGCGCTCGACGAGAACTGGGATGGCGAGCTGGTCGAGCTGTTCGGCACCATGGCATGCAGCGGCGGCGCCTGTGGCGACAAGCTGCTCAAGCACACGCAGCTGGCCGAATCGTGGCTGCCCAAGCATGCGAAGGATGCGGCGCTGCTGCTGACGCTGGGCCGCCTGTGCCAGGCGCAGTCGCTGTGGGGCAAGGCCCGCAGCTATTTCGAGGCCAGCCTCGCGGTGGCGCCGAGCCTGGTTGCCCATATCGAGCTCGCCCAACTGCTCGAACAGCTCGACCAGCACGACGAGGCAGCGCGGCATTTCAAGCAGAGCGTCGATCTGGCGCTGGCGGAGCGCGACTAGCCGATTACCGCCGCGTAGCACCAATACAAAGGCCGCCTGGAGCGGCCTTTTTCACGCCCGGCCGCGCCAGCGGCTGTTTCACGTGAAACCAGAATTTCATGACGCGTTGCAGCATAGTTGATTATCATCAAGCCATACCGAGCGAGCGTTAGAGAGAATGATCCCTACACCCGTAGCTTCGAGGATATCGATGCGTGCCACGTGTCTTACCCTGCTTGCCTTGATCGCCCTGCCATCCGTCCAGGCCGAAACGCTGGACCAGGCATGGGCCGAGGCGCTGGCCAGCAGTCAGGTGCTCAAATCGTCGGCGCAGCAGCAGCGTGCCGCTGCGGCAACCCTATCGGCGGCCCAGGGCGCGCGCTGGCCGAGCCTTTCGGTCGAGAGCGCCTACACGCGGCTGAATGAGGCGCCGGCCGTGTCGGCCAGCCTGCCTTTGCCGGCACCGCTGCCGCATGAGCTGACACTGCCGATCAGCGACGAACGCTTTCACACGCGGGCGGCGACGGTGACCTTGCCCTTGTTCACCAGCGGCCGCATCCACTATGGCATCGAAGCCGCCCGCGCCGGTGTGGCGATGTCGGATGCCGAGTCGCAGCGTACAGCCCAGGACGTCAAGCTGGCAGTGACCGAGGCCTATTTCAATGTGCTGCGCGCGCGCCAGCTGCGTGAGGTGGCGCGGCACCTGGTCGACGGCATGCAGCGCCATCGCCACGATGTCGAGCAGTTCTACCGGCAGGGCCTGGTCGCCAAGGCCGACCTGCTGACCATCGACGTCGCGCTGGCCGACGCCAGGCAGAAACAGATCCAGGCCGACAACGCGGTCGACCTCAGCGCAGCGGCCTACAACCGCTCGCTGCAACGCCCGCTGGGTCAGACGGTGGCGCTCGACGACACGCAGCTCGCCGCCGACGCGCGTTCGCTGGACGAGCTGACCGCGCTCGCGCAACGCACTCGGCCCGAGCTGGCGCAACTGGAGCAGGCGCGCTCGGCGCTCAGCGCCCAGGCCAGGATGACGCGCGGCGAGGATGGCCCGCAGGTGGCGCTGATCGGCGGCTACCAGCATCTCGAAAACCCCTATCTGAAGCAGGACAGCTTCCGCTCGCTGAGCATCGGCGTGAAGTGGAATGTGTTCGATGGCGGCGTGGTACGCCACCGTGCCGCCGCGCTCGACGCCAAGGCCGAGGCACTGCAGGCGCAGCAGGACGACGCGCGCTCGTGGATCGCGCTCGACGTGCGCCAGGCTTACAACAACCAGCGCGAGGCGCAGGCGCGGCTCGAACTGGCCACCAGCACGGTGGCGCAGGCTGAGGAAGCGCTCCGCGTCGCCCGCGACCGTTACGCCAACAGCCTCGCGCCGCAGAGCGAGGTGCTCGACGCCGAAACGCGCGAGGCCAACGCGCAGAGCAATTACCACAATGCACGCTACGACCTGCAGCTCGCGGTCGTGCGCATCCGCCGCGCCGTCGGCGAATTGTGATGCCTCCTACCCCATGCCAAGCGCGCCCATCTGACCGGACCGATCGATGAAGCCAAACCTCAAACTCGCCCTTCCCGCTGCTGCCGTGCTCGCCGCTGCCGGCTACCTCGTGTGGCAGCAGCTCGACAACCGCCATACCCTGCCCGACGGGCTGATCCAGGCCAATGGCCGACTGGAGGGTGACCATCTGTCCGTCGCGGGCAAGACGCCCGGCCGCATCGCGGCACTGCTGGTCAAGGAGGGCGACGCGGTCAAGGCCGGCCAGCCGCTGGCGCAGCTCGAAGACGTGCAGCTCAAGGCCAAGGCCGACCAGGTGGCGCAGACGGTGGCCGCGCTCGAAGCCCAGCTGACAGCGGCGCGCACCGCGCTCGGCGTGCTCGAGAAGGAGGTGCCGCTCGGTGTCACGTCGAACGAGGCGCAGCTTGCCCGCGCCCGCGCCAGTGTGACCAAGGCGCAGGCCGCCGAGGTGCAGGCCAGACGCGATGCAGCGCGCATGAAGGAATTGCTGGCGCGCGGCTCGGTCGAGCGCCACAAGAGCGAGCTTGCCGAGCTCGGTGCGACGGCCGCCGCGGCCGACACCGAAGCGGCGCGCAGCGCTCAGCTGCAGGCCGAGCAGGCGCTGGCGCAGGCCCGGCTCGGCCACGACAAGGTGAAGGCGAAGGCCGCCGAAATCGGCGCGCTCGAAGCTCAGCTGGCGCAGGCGAAAGCGGGCCTGCGCGAGATCCAGAGCGTGGTGGACGACCTCACGCTGAAAGCACCGGCTGCCGGCGTGGTATCGAGCAAGGTGCGCGATGTCGGCGAGGTGGTGGCGGCCGGCTCGCCGGTGTTCGACGTGGTTGACCTCGATCACCTCTACCTCAAGGTCTACGTGCCCGAAAACCAGATCGGCAAGCTCAGGCTCGGCCTGCCGGCCCGCATCTATACCGATGCCTTCCCCAACACCGCCTTCAACGCCACGCTGCGCACCATCGCGAGCCGTGCCGAATTCACGCCGAAGGAAGTGCAGACGCCCGACGAGCGTGTCAAGCTGGTCTACGCAGTCAAGCTGTATCTCGACCAGAACCCCGAGCGCAAGCTGACGCCGGGCATCCCCGCCGATGCGGTGATCCGCTGGCAGGACGGTGTCGCCTGGCAGGCGCCGCGCTGGTAGCCGTCGATGAGCGGGAGCGTGATTCGTGCCGCGGGCTTTGCCAAGCGCTATCGCCAGCATGTGGCGGTGGCGGGGCTCGACATCGAGGTCGGGCGCGGTGAGATCTACGGCCTGATCGGCCCCGACGGCGCGGGCAAATCGAGCTTCATGAAGGCCGTGGCCGGGGTGCTCGCCTTCGAGTCGGGCGAGCTCGACGTGTTCGGTGAGCGCATCGATTCGGAGCGCGCCGCCGAGCGCATCAAGGGCCGCATCGGGCTGATGCCGCAGGGCTTGGGCCAGAACCTCTATGCCGACCTGTCGGTGGAAGAGAACATCGATTTCTTCGCGCGCCTGCGCCTGGTGCCCGAGGCTGAACTCGGCCCGCGCAAGGACAAGCTGCTGAAGATGACGCGGCTCGACAAGTTTCGCGACCGCGCGATGAAGAACCTGTCGGGCGGCATGAAACAGAAGCTGGGCCTGGTCTGCACGCTGATCCACGAGCCTGGGCTGATCATTCTCGACGAGCCGACCACCGGCGTGGACCCGGTGTCGCGGCGCGACTTCTGGGCCATTCTCGGCGAGCTGTTGCAGGAACGCGGCATCACCGCGCTGGTGTCGACCGCCTATATGGACGAGGCCGCGCGCTTTCACCGCATGTCGCTGCTGTTCGAGGGCAAGGTGCTGGCGCAGGGCACGCCCGAGGCGATCCTCGCGCTGGCGCCGGGCAGCGTCGTCACCGTGCAGGCGAGCCCGCAGGTCGAGGCCTTGCAGCGGCTGAAGCAGGCGCACCCGCAGATCGAGGCGCAGGGCGCCTATCTGCGGCTGTTCGTCGATGCGCTGTCGACCACGGCCGCCGCGCAGCAGGTGGCGGCGGCGCTGGCACCGCTGCAGGTGGTGGGGCTGACCGCTGCCGAGCCCGAGCTCGAGGATGTCTTCGTCGCGCTGTTGCGCCAGCGTGGGCTGGCGGCCGGTGACAGCAGCCTGGAAAGCGACATGGCCGGCGCGGGCAAGCGTCAGGCGGCGGCTGCCGCGGCGATCGAAGCACGGCAGCTGACGCGCCAGTTCGGCGAGTTCAAGGCTTGCGATCAGGTCAGCTTCAGCGTGCCGCCGGGCGAGATCTTCGGCCTGCTCGGCGCCAATGGCGCGGGCAAGACTACCGCGATCAAGATGCTGACCGGCATCCTGCCGCCATCGTCCGGCGTGGGCCAGGTGGCCGGCGCCGACATGCGCACCGCCGGGCGGCAGATCAAGGAACGCATCGGCTATATGTCGCAGGCGTTCTCGCTCTACATGGATCTGACGGTGCTCGAAAACATCCGCCTCTATGCCGGCATCTACGGCCTCGACCGGCGCCAGATGACCGAGCGCACCGGCTGGATCGTCGCCATGGCCGGGCTCAAGGGGCACGAGCACGACCTCGCGGCGACGCTGCCGATGGGCCTGCGCCAGCGCCTGGCGCTCGGCTGCGCGCTGGTGCACAAGCCGCAGGTGCTGTTCCTCGACGAACCAACCTCGGGCGTCGACCCGATCGGCCGCCGCCAGTTCTGGGACATCCTGTTCCACCTGTCGCGCGTCGAGGGCGTGGCAATCCTGATCACCACGCACTACATGAGCGAGGCCGAGCATTGCGACCACATCGCGCTGATGTTCGCCGGCCGCGTCGTCGCCGACGCCTCGCCGACCGCACTCAAGGATGAGCTGCGCGGCAAGGTCGGCACCTTGCTCGAAGTGGCCACCGATGCGCCGCAGCCGGCGCTGCGGGCATTGCAGTCGGCCGGTTTTGGCGATGCCTCGCTGTTCGGCAAGAAGATCCACCTGTTCACGCACCAGGCGGACACCGCACCGGCCGCCATCCGCGAGGCCCTGGCCGGCGCCGGCGTGGCCTGCCAGGCGGTCGAGCCGCGGCCGATCTCGATGGAGGATGTCTTCGTGCAGCGTGTGACCGAACTGGAGCGGCAGACATGAATGTGCAACGGGTGGTGGCCGTCGCCTACAAGGAATGGCGCGAGATCGTGCGCGACCGGCTGTTCTTCTCGCTTGCCTTCGTGGTGCCGGCGGTGCTGATGCTGCTGTTCGGCTATGGCCTGTCGCTCGATGTCGAGAACATCCCGTTCGCGGTAGTCGATTACGACCACTCGGCGCAGAGTCGCGACTATGCCTACCGCTTCATCGATTCGCGCTATTTCGACTTCAAGGGCTATGTGCGCGACGAGCGCGAGCTCGGCGGCCTGCTCGCGCAGAGCCGGGTGCGCGCCGCCATCGTCATCCCCGAGCATTTCGGGCAGCGCCTGCAGGCCGGGCGTGGCGCCCAGGTGCAGACGCTGGTCGACGGCACCTTCCCGTTCCGCGCACTGACCACCAAGGGCTATGTCACCGCGATCAACGCCAGCGCCAACCAGGAGACCATCGCGCAGCTATTGGCCCGCGCCAAGGGCGTGCCGGTGCAGACGGCGCGTGAGGCGGTGCAGCCGGTCAGGCTCGAGGTGCGCTATCTGTACAACCAGAGCGTAAAGAGCATCTGGTCGCTGGCGCCCAAGCTGCTGATGGTGATCCTGATGATCTCTCCACCGTTTTTGACGGCGCTCGGTGTGGTGCGTGAGAAGGAGTCGGGCTCGATCTTCAACATCTACAGCTCGACTGTCACGCGCGGCGAGTTCCTGTGCGGCAAGCTCGCGCCCTATGTCGCCATCTCGGCGCTCAACATCCTGGCGCTGTGGCTGCTCGCCACGCTGCTGTTCGCGGTGCCGTTCAAGGGCGGTTTCCTGTTCTTCATGGCGGCGAGCCTGATCTATGTCATCTGCACCACCGGCATCGGCCTCATGGTGTCGGTGCTGGTGCGCACGCAGGTAGCGGCGATGATCGTCACCGCCATCGTCACGGTGATCCCGGCCGTGCTGTACTCGGGCGTGCTGATCCCGATCCCCTCGCTCGGGCCATCGGCGCAGGCCATCGCCCACCTGCTGCCGGCGATGTACTACACCAACATCGTGGTCGGCTGCTTCCTCAAGGGAGTCGGCCTCGCCGCGCTGTGGCCCGATGTGCTGATCCTGGCCGCATACGCGGCGGTGCTGTTCACGGTCGGCTTCACCATGTTCCACAAGCGGCCCGTATCATGACCCGGCTCGATCTACAGGTGTGGGGCCGGCGCCTCGCGGTGATGACCAAGAAGGAATTCCTGCAGCTGATGCGCGACGCGGTGCTGCTGGTGTTCATCGTCTACGCCTTCACCGCCGACATCTATCTCGCCGCCTCGGGCGTCACGCTGCAGCTCAACCATGCCGCCACCATGGTGCGCGATCTCGACCGCAGCGCCGCCTCGCGCGAGCTGCTCGGGCGCTTCCAGCCGCCCTACTTCCGCCTCGACGGCGAGCTCGCGAGCGACGCCGAGGGGCTGCACCGGCTCGACGATGGCAGCGCGATGCTGACGCTCGACATCCCGCCGCAGTTCGAGCGCGACCTCGCCACCGGGCGGCAGACAGCGCTGCAGATGCAGGTTGATGCCACCAACAGCGTGCTCGGCTTCCTCGCCAGCAGCTACGCGGCGCAGATCGTCGGTGGCTACGGCCTGGAAGTCGGCCTGAAGCAGCTCGGCGTCGGTGGCGGCAATGCCGATGCGCTGCCGGTGGTCGATAACCGCATCCGCGTCTGGTACAACCCGAACCAGAACGACGCCTGGTTCATGGGCATCTCCGAGCTGCTCAACATCATCACCGTGTTCGCCATCCTGCTGCCGGCAGCGGCGATGGTGCGCGAAAAGGAACGCGGCACGGTGGAGCAGTTGCTGGTGTCGCCGCTGACGCCGTTCCAGATCATGTTCCCGAAGGTGATCTCGATGACCGCGGTGATCCTGCTCGGCACGGCGCTGAGCCTGTTCGCGGTGCTGCTGCCCGGCTTCGGCCTGCCGGTGAAGGGCAGCCTGCCGCTGTTCTTCGCGCTGACCGGGCTCTACATCTTCACCACCGCCGGGCTCGGCCTGTTCGCCGCCACCATTGCGCGCAATCTGGCCCAGGTCGGCATGCTGACGATCCTGATCCTGGCGCCGATGCTGTTCCTCTCCGGCGCCTGGACGCCGCCCGAAGCGATGCCGGTGTGGCTCAGGCAGCTGACCTTCGTCTCGCCGCTGCACTACTACATCGACATCGCCTTCGGTATCCTGCTCAAGGGCCAGACGGCGGGTGAACTGCTGCCGCTGATCGGCGGCATGCTGCTGCTCGGTGGCGCGGTGTTCGGCTTCGGCCTCTATCGTTTCCGCCGCCAGTTCGGCTGAGCGCTGTCGGCAGGCTTTACACTGGCGCGCGGGTCCGGCGCGCGGCACGGTCATAAGCGTTTGTTCGGTTGATGTAAATGTCATAGCTGCGGCCATAGGCATGCTTGTTGCTGCAAACGAAGATCGGCCCGCGCCAACACGCTGCGGGTAGCCAGACAGCCCGTCATGACCGCTTTTCCCTCTTCTTTGCCCCGCCGCCTGTGGCCGGCCTTGTGTACCGCACCGCTGCTGATCGCGCCGGCGGCTTCCGCGCTGACCGCGCAGCAGCTCTACCAGCAGGCGCAGCTGCAGGTGCTCGCGCTCGAACGGCTCGACAAGCAAGGCCAGGTGCAGTCGTACACCTCGGCGCTGTGGGTGGCGCCCGGCAAGGCCGTGACCCAGTGCGACCAGCTCGACAACGCCGAGGGGCTGCGCCTGAAGCTGGGCGAACGGCTGCTGCAGGCCAGGCTGGATAAGCGCGATGCCAGCCGTAACCTGTGCCTGCTCGACGTGCCAGGCGCCGGCCCGGTGGCCGTGGCGACATGGCGCGAGGCCGACCCGCCACCGGGTGCCGTCGTATTCGCCGTCGGCAACGCACTGGGCATGGGGGTGAGCATTGCGGAAGGTGTGGTGGCGGGTGTCAGGCAGTTCAGCGGCGAGAATTACGTGCAGTTCACCGCCGCGATCGCGCCGGGCTCGGAGGGCGGCGGCCTGTTCGACGCCGAGGGGCGGCTCGTGGGCATGATCAGCTACCGGCCGCGTGACGGCCAGAACATCAACTTCGCGCTGCCCGCGCGCTGGCTCGGCGAGGTCGAGCAGCGTTCGGCCAGCGCCGATGGCATCGCCGAATGGCAGGGCAAGGCCCAGGCGCTGTCGCGCGACGCAAACTGGAAAGCCCTGGCCGAGCTGGCGCAACGCTGGACCATGGCGCTCGGGGACAGCAGCGAAGGCTGGCTCTGGCTCACGCTCGCGCACAGCATGCTGAAAGACTGGCCCGCCGCCGAAGCCGCCGCGCATCAGGCCCTGCGGATCGATCCCGGCCTGATCGAGGCGGGACTGAGCCTGTCCGAAGCGCAGGTGCAGCAGGGCAAGGCCGCCGAGGGGCTGGCCACGGCCCAGGCCCTGCTCGCCCAGCGCCAGGAGGATGCGCGTATCTGGCTCGCCATCGGCCATGCCGAGCTGGCCCGGCAACACCTGGCCGAAGCGCGCCAGGCGCTCGAGCGGGCTGCCGGCTTCGCGCCATGGAACTACGCCGTGCAGCTCGGCCTGAGCCGGCTCGCCTATCAGCGCGGCGACTGGAACGCGATGGTGGCGGCCCAGCAGCAGCTCACCCGGCTCAACCCCGGCAACGTCGATTCGTGGATCATCCTGTCCGACGCCTATCGCAACGCCGGCCGGCCCGAGCGTGCGCTGGCGAGCGTGGACAAGGCGCTGGAACTGGCGCCCGACAATGGCGACGCGTGGGTCGGCAAGGGCAATGCCCTGCACCAGCTCAAGCGTGACCAGGAAGCGATCGCCGCGCTGCAAAAAGGGCTGGGGCTCAAGCCGCTGCGCGCCGCCGATGGCTGGGTCGGCCTCGGCGACGTCTATTACACGCTCGGCCTCTTTCCCGAGGCGATCAACGCCTATCGCCAGGCGCGCCGCATCGCGCCCGACGGCTTCACCCCGGTCGCCCGGCTGCAGGTGGCGCTCAAGGACAACTATCAGTTCGACGAGGCGATGCGGCTCGCGCAGCAGATCAAGGCGGAACACCCGGACGACCCGTTCCCGCATCGCCAGATCGGCTTCATCGATGGTTATCAGGGCCAGTACGAACAGGGTATCCCGGCGCTGGAGCGGTCGCTGGCGCTGAACCCGAACCAGGCCAAGGTGTGGATGGCCCTGCTCGAGCAATACATGGGTACCGGCCGCCGCGACGAGGCCGTGCGCGGTTACCGCAAGCTTGCGGCAATCGATGCGGGCGCGGCCGAGAATGCCTATCGGCGGCTGTTCCTGCCCTACGGGATCACGCCATGAAGCGGACGCTGATTGCGGCCTCGCTGCTGCTGGCCCTGCCCTGCCAGGCCGACGACGCGGCGCGCGTGTTCGATAGCGTACGCGCGTCGGTGGTGACCATCGCCACGCGCGACGAACACCGGCAGATCGACAGCGAAGGCAGCGGCGTGGTGATCGGCCCGGCGACGGTGATCACCAACTGCCACGTCATCCAGCTCGCGACCGAGATCGAGGTCACCGTCGCTGGCAAGCCCATGGCGGCCGAGCCGGCATTGCAGGACGGCGAGCGCGACCTGTGCCAGCTGCGCGTCGCCGGGCTCGCGGCCCCGGCCGCCGTGGTACGCGGCTACCAGGCGCTGAAGCCTGGCGAGCCGGTGTTCGCCGTCGGCAATCCGCTCGGGCTGGGCGTGTCGGTCAGCGCTGGCATCGTGTCGTTGCTCGATGCGCGCAACGGCCAGATCTTTACCAGCGCGCCGATCTCGCCGGGATCGAGTGGCGGCGGCCTGTTCGACGCCGAGGGCCGGCTTGTCGGCATCACCACGCGCCAGTACGGCGGCGCGCAGAACCTCAATGTGGCGATCCCGGCTGACTGGATCGCCGAACTCGCGCGCCGCGGCCGCAAGCCTGTTGCGGCGCCGAGCCCGCGCGGCGCGGACCCGGACTGGCCGGCGGAGGCCGAGGCACTGCGCGCCAGCTCCGATTGGCCGCAGCTGCTCGAACTGGCGCGGCGCTGGCGCCAGGCCTATCCGACCTCGGCCGAGGCCTGTGCGCTGCAGGGCCTGGCGCTGTACGAACTCAAGCGTTACGGGGAAGCCCGGCAAGCGCTGCAGGCCGGGCTGGCGGCAAATTCCCTGCACGAGAAGTCCTACAGCTATCTCGGCCTGGTGCAGCGGGCCGAGGGTGACAGGCGCGCGGCCTATGCGAGCGTCGACAAGTCGCTCGCGATCTGGCCGTTGTCCCCGTATTCGCTATGGCTCAAGGCCGACTGGCTGCGCCAGGACGGCTCGCTCGACGAGGCGCAGAAGCTGGCGGAACACGCGCTGCGCCTGATGCCGTGGCTTGACGGCGTATGGGAAACGCTCGGCGACGTCCGCATGCTCAAGAAGCAGTATGGCGACGCGGCCGAGGCCTATCGCGTGGCCCAGCGGCAGCGCCAGGGTGATGCGCGCATCGCCGGCAAACTGGCCGAAGCATTGGCCGCGACCGGCGACACGCGCGGTGCGCGGCAGTTGCTGGCGGCCCAGCCCGAGCAGGCGACGGACGCCAACAGGAGCTGGGTCGATGTCGGCCTGGCCGACGCGCAGCTCGGCCGCCACGGCGAAGCCGAGCGCGCCTATCGCAAGGCGCTGGCGCTCGATCCCGCCAATGCGCAGGCCTGGTATTACCTGGCGCTCACGCTGGTGGCCACCGGGCGCGTGCCCGAGGCCGAGCAGGCCTTGCAGGAGTCGGTCCGGCTCAAGGCCGATCTGGCCGGGGCCTGGGTCAAGCTCGCGCAGATCCGCGCCGAGCGCAACGATCTGCCGGGGGCAAGGCAGGCTTTCGAACGGGCGACCGCTGCCGAGCCGGCCGACGCCAACCACTGGGTCATCCAGGGGCTGGTGCTCAAGCACGCCGGCGACCCGCGCGGCGCGCTGGCGGCGCTGGAGCGGGCGGCCCAGCTCGGCAGCAGTGATGCCAATGCCTGGGCTACGCTCGGCGAGCTGCGCATCCGCAACGGTTCGCTACAGACCGGCCTGGCCGCGCTGCAGAAGGCGCTGCAGCTCGATCCCAGGCACGTCAACGCGCTGCTTGGCATGGTGATCTACCACGGGGGACTCGGTGAACAGGACAAGGCGCTCGCCTTCTCCGAACAGGCGCTCGCAATCGACGGCACCCAGGCCGCGGCCTGGAGCAGCAAGGGCTACGCCCTGCTCAAGCTCAAGCGCCTGCCGGAAGCGACGCAGGCATTCGAGACCGCCACCCGCCTCGATCCCGATTTTGCCAACGCCTGGATCAATCTGGGCGAGGGTTATCTGTATCAGCGCCAGCTCGGCAAGGCCATCACCGCACTCGAACGCGGCATCAAGCTCGCGCCGGGAGCCACCGATGCGCGCTATTACGCGGCACAGGCCTATGCCGCCACGGCTCAGCTCGGCAAAGCCCGCGAACATCTCGAAGTGGTGCTGCAGCACTCGCCGAACATGGCGCCGGCACTCTATCTGCTGAGCGGCGTCAACCTCGGCCTGCACGACCAGACGGCACTCGATGCATCGCTGCGCCGGCTCGGCGAGGCCAACCCGACCATGGCGCGCAAGTTCCGCGACGAGGCGATGGCGCGCGGCCTGCCACAGGGCATCACGTTGTCCAACTGAAAGATGTTGCCGGTTTTGTCACAAATTGCCTGTCTCCAACGTCTAGCCTGTGTGATCAACGATGGAGACCGAGATGAACAGATTTTCACGCTATGGCAAGACGGCCGCGACCCTGCTGGGTGCGGCGGCGCTCGGCAACGGTGCCTGGATGTACCTGGCGCCGCATGCCTGGTTCGTCACCATTCCGGGTGTGCTCGACACCGGGCCGTTCAACGCGCACCTGGTGCGCGACGTGGGGGCGGCCTATGCCGCGCAGGGGCTGGCGCTGGCCTTGCCCGTCCGCGCCTGGTCGCTCTATCTCGTGGCGGCGATGTTCGGCGGCCTGCATGCACTGCTGCATGTGTGGGAAGTGGCATGTGGACGGGTTGGCGTCGCGCATCTGTGGATCGACCTGCCCGGCGTGCTGTTGCCTGGCATGTTGACCGTGATGCTGGCACTGACCGCCATGCGCATCGTGCGGAAGGAGGCCTGATATGCTGCGACACTGGATCAAGCGCCGGCTCAAGGCCTTCGAACGCCGCACCGGTGAAAGCACAGCCTATGTCGAGGAGATGATGCGCCACACCCCGGCCGGTTTCCGGCGCTTTGCCCTGTTTTTGCCCCTCACCGCCTTCCATCGCGCCTTGCCGAAGGATGCCTACCACCTGGCACGGGTGGCCACCATCCGCCACGAGGATTGCGGCCCCTGTCTGCAGACCGTGGTGCGCATGGCGTTCGAGGATGGCGTGCCGCGCGACTGGCTGCAGGCCGTGCTGTCAGGGCATGGCGAGCGTCTGCCGCAGTGGGCGCAGGTGCTGCTGCCCTTCACCGAGGCGGTGCTCGATAACTCCGCGCAGCTGCCGGCACTGCAATTGAGCATGGCGGGCCATTTCGACGAGGCCCAGCTGGCCGAGCTTGCCCTGGTGATCGCCAGCGTGCGCGTGTTTCCGACCGTAAAACGGGCCATGGGCCATGCCCTTAGCTGCAGCCTCGTGAAACTGGAGCTCGACCATGCGGCTTGATGCGGCGACCGAACGTTTCATGCGGCACCGGCCCATGCTCAGGCGGCTCGCCTACCGCATGCTCGGCGAGCCGGGCCAGGCCGACGACATGGTGCAGGAGGCATGGCTGCGCTGGCATGGCGCAGATCTCGCGGCGATCGCCAATGACCAGGCGTGGCTGGTCACGACGCTGTCGCGGCTGTGCCTCGACCGCCTGCGTGAACTCAAGCGCGAGCGCGAACGCTATGTCGGCCCCTGGCTGCCCGAGCCGAGCGATGAAGCGGATAGCGCGGCGGACCCGGCGCAGGTGCTGGCGCGCGGCTCCGATATCGGCATGGCGCTGCTGCTGCTGTTGGAACAGCTCAGCCCGGAGGAGCGCGTCGCCTTCCTGATGCAACAGGTGTTCGAGCACGATTACCGCCATATCGCCGCCGTGCTGGGCAAGCGCGAAGCGGCCTGCCGCCAGCTGGTGAGCCGTGCGCGCAAACAGCTGGCAGCGGGGCAAGGCGTGCGCGAGACCGACGGCGCGGTGCGGGCGTACCTGCTGGCCGCCTTCGTCGGCGCCCTGGCGAGCGGTGATATCAGCGCCCTGCTGGCGACACTGGCACCCGATGTGGTGTTGATTTCCGACGGAGGCGGACATGTGTCCGCCGCCAGCAAGCCGGTTTACGGCCAGCGTGCCGTGTCGCGCCTGCTGCATGGTCTGGCGAGGCTGCAGGCCGCGACGGCGCAGGTCGAGATGCGCATCGTCAACGGTGAGCCGGCGCTGGTCGGCCTGCGCGATGGCCTGGTCTATTTCGTCATGGCCTTCGACATCGGCACGAGCGGGCTCAGGCGGATTTTGACGCTGAACAACCCGTTTCGGCTGCAGCGCCTGCAGGCCGCGGCCTGAGCAGAAACGACGAGGCCCCGCCGTACAGGCAGGGCCTCGTGTTGCCGGAGCGGGCCGTGCTCGGTGCCGCCGCACGATCTGTCGCGGGCGATCCGGCACAGCCCTGGGCGGGTGTTAGCCGCAGGAGCCGCAGCAGCTGCTCGGGGTGGCTGCCTTGAGCTGGCCGTAGAGATCGTCCTTGAGCGCCAGACGCTGCTTCTTCAGGGCTTCCAGCGCTTCGTCGGTCACGGGCGTATCGGCATCCTCGAGGCGGCAGATTTCCTTGTCCACGTCCTGGTATTCGGTGAAACGGCGCGCAAAATGCGCATCCTTCGCCTTCAGCGCGTGGATTTCAGCCTTGAATTCGGGAAATTCGCGGGCCAGGTCGTGGTGTTCGATGTGCATGGGTCGTTCCTTCTCGTCTTGTGGATCAGGTTCCATCATAGAGAGTCGCGACAGGAATGTTGTTGATGCACATCAATCCTGCCTCACCGGTCTTGGGTGCTATATTGAAGGCTCTACAAGGAGGACCTCATGACTGAATTCATTCATCCCGAACGCCAGGCCGAACTCGAACTGCTGGCGCGCTTTCCGCTGGCCTCGCGCCAGCAGGGCATCAAGCTGCACCGCGATGCCGCTCCGGATCTGCTCGCTGCCGCGCAGCGACTGCATGCATCAGGGATGACCAGCTCGCCCGATGGCGGCTATTTGACCGATGCCGGCTTTCACCTGGCCCAGGCGCTGCAGGGCGTGCTGGCGGTATTGTCGCGGCCTGCCGGCGTGCGCCCGCCCAGCCATGAGCTGATCGAGTGAAGCCATGCTGCGGCCCGGTCTGCTTGCCTGCCTGTTACTGGGCCAGCCAAGCTGGGCTGATGAAGGCATGCTCAAGGCCTGCCACGAGGAGTGGGAGCCCTACGCCTATCACACGGCGGACGGCCGGACCCGTGGCATCACCGCCGAGCTGTTGACCCAGGCCCTGCGCCAGCTCAGTTACCGGCTCAGCTTCACCGAGACCTCCTATGCGCGATGCAAGCGCGAGGTCGAGGTCGGCGCCATGGATATCGCCTTGTTCGCCAATCGCGATGAGGCGCCGGCGCTGCTTCATACCACGGTGTCGACCGAATACTGGATCGTCTCTGCCTGGGTGGCGGATTCCTCGCCGCTGCGCAGTTACACCGGCCTGCAGGCATTCAGCGGCGCCACCGTCGGCATGCCGCTCGGCTACAGCTGGCCCGAGCCGCTGGCAAGTTTCAAGGATTGGACGCGGATCGACAGCAGCGATCCGCGCAAGAACCTGCGCTCGCTGGCCTCCGGCCGCGTCGACGCGGTGTTCGACGATGCGGTGTGGGGCGACCGCGTGCGTGAGCAGGAGCACCTGCCGATCCGCCTGCTACGCCCGCCGATCGTCGTCGAGCCGCAGTTTGCGCTGTTTAATCCACGCCACCGCGAGCTGGTGGCGAAACTCGACGCGATATTGCGCAAGATGCAGCAACATGGCGATTTCGATCAGGCATATCGCCGCCACACCGGCGCCAATATGCACGACTGGATTCATAGCGCGGACTGAATCGCAACACCCAAAAAGCGACATCGGCGCCACGTGGGCGCCGATATTGTTTCGGGCCAGCCTGGCGGTCAACCGTCAGGCCACACCCGCGCCGTGCGCCTGCTGGTCGGCATGGTAGCTCGAGCGTACCATGGCGCCGACCGCTGCATGCTTGAAGCCCATCTCGACGGCTTGCTGCTCGAACCACTTGAAGCGGTCCGGCGTCATGTAGCGCAGCACCGGCAGGTGGCCGTCGGACGGCTGCAGGTACTGGCCGATGGTGATCATGTCGATATCGTGCTCGCGCATGTCGCGCATCAGCTGCAGCATTTCGTCGTCCTCTTCGCCGAGGCCCACCATGATGCCGGACTTGGTCGGAATGCCCGGATAGCGCGCCTTGAACTGCTTGAGCAGCTGCAGCGAGTGGGCATAGTCGGAGCCAGGGCGTGCCGCCTTGTACAGGCGTGGCACTGTTTCGAGGTTGTGGTTCATCACGTCGGGCAGGCCCTGTGCGAACACCTCGAGCGCGATGTCGAGGCGGCCACGGAAATCGGGCACCAGTACCTCGATCGTGGTGTGCGGCGACAGCTCGCGGATTTTCTGGATGCACTCGACGAAATGCTGGGCGCCGCCGTCGCGCAGGTCGTCGCGGTCGACCGAGGTGATCACGACGTATTTGAGCTTGAGCGCGGCGACCGTTTCGGCGAGGTGGATCGGCTCCTGCGGGTCGAGCGGCTGCGGGCGGCCGTGGCCCACGTCGCAGAACGGGCAGCGCCGGGTACAGATGTCGCCCATGATCATGAAGGTGGCCGTGCCCTTACCGAAGCATTCGCCGATATTGGGGCAGCTCGCCTCCTCGCAGACGGTGTGCAGCTTCTGCTCGCGCAGGATCTGCTTGATCTCGTAGAAGCGCGAGTTGTCGGCCGGCATGCGCACACGTATCCAGTCGGGCTTGGGCAGCTTCTGCTCGAGCGGAACGACTTTGATCGGGATGCGCGCAGTCTTGTCGGCGCCCTTGAGCTTCAGTTTGTCTGCTTGGTCGGTCATGGTGTGTCCTGTGCCGCTGGCACGATGTGGTGTTGCAGATGGCGCTGCAACTGGCGCGCCACCTCGTCGACAGGGAGCGCGACCCCCTGGTCCTTCATCTGCGTCATCGCCATGTTGGCGTAGCCGCAGGGGTTGATCGAGCGAAACGGTGCGAGGTCCATGTCCACGTTGAGCGCGAGGCCGTGGTAGCAGCAGCCGTTCTTGATGCGCAGGCCGAGCGAGGCGATCTTGGCCTCGCCGACGTAGACACCCGGTGCATCGACGCGGCCACGGGCTTCGATGCCATGTTCGGCCAGCAGGTCGATGATGCTGTTCTCGATGCGCCGCACCAGCTCGCGCACGCCGAGGCCGAGCCGCTTCACGTCGAGCAGCAGGTAGACCACGAGCTGGCCCGGGCCGTGATAGGTGATCTGGCCGCCGCGTTCGGTCTTGACCACGGGGATGGTCGTGGCTTGCAGCAGGTGCTCGGGCTTGCCGGCCAGGCCCTGGGTGTAGACGGGAGGATGCTCGAGAAACCAGATTTCGTCGGGCGTGCCATCGCCGCGCTGGGCGGTGAACGCTTCCATCGCGGCGACGGTGGGCTCGTATGCGACGAGCCCGAGATGTTTGGCTGTCCAGCTCATAGTCGGCAGCGGGCAGGTAGCCGTCGATGTGTCAAAAGACGATCTTCACCATCGGGTGCCCGGTCAGCTCCATATACAGCGCATCGAGTTGCGCTTTCGATACGGCCGTGATGGTAACCGTCACGGCCAGGTAGTTGCCATTCTTGCTTACCCTCATATCGAGGTCGGCCGAGACGAAATCGGGCGCATGCTTGAGCGTGATGTTGTGGATGGTCTGTGCGAATTCGTCATGGCGCGCGCCCATCACCTTGACCGGGAAGCGGCACGGAAATTCGAGGAGTGTTTCTTTGGCCTGGTCGCTCATGTGTCACCACCTTTTCGTAAAACATCGTTCTTGTAAGCCTGGTACAGCGTATCCATGCGCGCGTTGACAGGCCCTGGCCGGCCATTGCCGATCGCCTGGCCGTCGAGCGTGGTGATTGCCAGCACCTCGCGTGTCGATGACGTCATCCACAACTCGTCCGCCGTGCGCACCTCGGCCTCGCTCACGGCGCGCACCTCGTGCGGCAGGCCATGGCGGGCAGCCAGTTCCAGCACCAGGTCGTAGGTGATGCCGGACAGCATCAGGTGCGACTTGGGCGGCGACAGCATGATGCCGTCCCTGACCACGAAGATATTGCTCGCCGCGCCCTCGCTCAGCCAGCCGTCGCGGAACAGCACGGTCTCCGCGCAGCCCGCGGCGATCGCCTCGTTGCGCAGCAGTACGTTGGCGAGCAGCGCGATCGACTTGATGTCGCAGCGCAGCCAGCGGAAATCCTCGTGCGTGATGGCGCTGACGCCCGCCGCCTTCACCTCGGCCGATGGCGTGACCAGCGGCATCGGGTAAATCATGGCCGTCTGGCGTGCCGTGGGCGGGAACGGGAAATCACGATTGGGCCCCGCGCCGCGCGTCACCTGGATGTACACCGACTGGTCGTCGAAACCTTGCTTGGCCACGGCCTGCCGGATCAGGCTGCGCCATTCGTCGCGGCTGTGCGGGTTGGCGATCTTCACGCTGGCGAGGCTCGCCTCGAGGCGGCTCAAATGCTCGTCGAGCCGCAACAGGTGCCGCGAGTAGACGGGCACGACTTCGTACACGCCGTCGCCGAACAAGAAGCCGCGATCGAGCGGCGAGATGCTCGCATCCTGTATCGGCATGAACTTGCCGTTGAGGTAAATCATGTGGGCTCCTCCAGTGCTTGCGTCAGCGCAAACACGAGCTGTTGCTTGGTGATCTCGAAACCGTAATCGAGATAGAACTGGTGCGCCTCCGCGCGCTGGCTGCTCGATCTCAGCACGACGCGCGCCACGCCCTGCCGCCGGCCCCAGCCACAGGCCGTGTCGAGCAGGCGGCTGGCGATGCGCTGGCGGCGCAACGCTGCATCTACCACCAGGCCGGTGATCTCGATGCGTGGCGGTGATTCGAGCATCACGCGCCGTTCCACGCCGATGAAGCCGACGACGGCGCCATTCTCCACCTGCGCGACAAACACCGCCGCGTGCGGGTTTTCGCCGATCATTGCCAGATTGTGGCAAAGCGCCGATTTTTCAATCGTGTAACCGAGCTGGCCGCACAGCGTGACCAGCTCGTCTGCATCGCTCAGCCCGGCCGGGCGGATCGTGATACCCATGGCTTGCTTACTTGTTGAACATCAGGCGCACGCTATCCCAGGCGCGGCCGAAAATGCCGGCCTGCGCCACGTTGTTGAGCGCCACCACCGGGTATTCGCCGAGCGGCTGGCCGTCGAGTGTCAGCGTCAGCTTGCCGACGCGCTGGCCGGCCGCGACCGGTGCGAGCAGTGGCTGTTGCGTGGTCAGGCTGGCCTTGATGCGGCTTGCGGTGCCCTTGGGCAGCGACAGGTAGAGATCGTTGCGGAAGCCGACCTTGATCTCGCGTTCGGCACCCTTCCATACCGGCACCTGCTGCAGCGACTGGTTGGCGCTGTACAGCTTGGGCGTATCGTAGAACTGCAGACCCCAGTTCAGCAGCTTGGATGACTCGGTGGCGCGCACATTGTCGCCGGTGGTGCCGAGCACGACCGAGATCACGCGGCGGCCATCACGCTTACTCGATGCGATCAGGCAGAAGCCGGCGCTCTCGGTGTGGCCGGTCTTCATGCCGTCGACGTTGGGGTCGCGGTACAGCAGCAGGTTGCGGTTGGGCTGCTTGATCTTGTTGTAGGTGAATTCTTTCTGCGAGTAGATCGGGTAGAACTCGGGGAAGTCGCGCACCAGTGCCGCGGCGATCAGCGCCAGATCGTGTGCGGTGGTGTAGTGCTGTGGGTCGGGCAGGCCCGTCGAATTCACGAAGTGGGTGTTCTTCATGCCCAGGCGCGCCGCTTCCTGATTCATCATCTGCGCGAACACCGCTTCGCTGCCGGCGATCGCTTCGGCCAGCGCGATGCAGGCATCGTTGCCGGACTGGATGATCATGCCGTGGATCAGCTCATCTACGGTGACCGGGATCTTCGGGTCGATGAACATCACCGAGCCCTCTTTCTTGTAGGCATTGCTCGATACCGGCACCACCTGGTCGAGCTTGATACGGCCTTGCTTGACGGCCTTGAAGGTGACGTAGGCGGTCATCAGCTTGGTCAGCGAGGCCGGCTCGACGCGCATGTTCTCGTCACGCTGGGCGAGCGTCTGGCCGCTGTAGTAATCGGTGAGCAGGTAGGCGCGAGCGGCTATCTCGGGTACCGGTGGTGTCAGCAGGGTATTGGCAGTGGCAGTGGCGGTGGCGCTGGCTGCGAGGCAGGCCAGGGCCGCGAAAATTCGTTTCAGGGAGGTCATCGGCGCGGTTTCGGCAAAAGGTGAAATTATATCGGAATCCCTCACTGGCGCGGGGCGGAAGCCGTGTTGCGGCAACGTTTTATCGGGCCAGTGGGCCCTGCTTTGAGCGGCGTTGGCCGGATGAGTTCAGCACGATGCGCAACGGCTGTCTGGCGGGGTTGCCAGTGACAGGTTGGGTGGGTGTTTCGATCGCGTTTCACGTGAAACGCGGCGCCCGGCGGCCGTGTGGATACAGCTGCCGGCCAGCCGTTCCGCGGGCCTCTGCAGCCACGGATTGGCGGCTCGTCGGTGCAGGGCTGGCGCGGCCCCGGGTGGGCACCGCGCCGGTATCCCTTATGTCGCGGCTCAGCTTGCCACGATCACGCGCACGGCTTCGAGGCGCAGTTGCGAGTTGTCGATCGCGTTCTGCAGCTGCTCCTTCTGCTGCTCGAGGAAATCGATCTCGATCTGCGGCACGCTTGGGTTCAACGCACGCAACGCTCTCATGCGGCCGATCTCGCCGTCGAGCGTGTGGTTCATCAATGCCGAGGCCTGACGCGTCAGCTTGGCCTGCTCGCTGCCGGCCAGGCGCTCGGCGATGTCGAGCATCTGGCGGATTGGCGCCTGCTGCATGCGGATGATCTCGTTGGCGACATTGGCCTCGATGCCGATGCGCTCGCAGCCGCGCAGGCGGATGTCGAGATCGACCTGCTGGCCGCGCGCGTCGGTGACGAAGCGCATCAGCAACGGCGGCAGGAAGCGCCCTGCGCGCAGGCTGCGCGGCGCCGAGCATTGCACGGTGTAAAGCGTTTCGACCAGTACCGAGCCGGGCTTGAAGCGGCTGCTCTGGATCACGCTGACCACGGCGTTGCCGTGCTGGCTCTCGCGCATCCAGTCGAGCGCGGCGCGCACCATCGGGTGTTCCCAGGTGAGGAACTGCAGATCCTCGCGCGACAAGGCCCGGTTGCGGTCGAAGGTAACGAGCGTGGTGCCGTCGTCTTCGAGCTTGGGCAGGTGCGGGATCAGCATGTTCTCGCCCGGCTCGAGGCGCAGCACGTCTTCGCAGTGCTCCTCGACGTCGACACCGATGGCGCCGAACACCTTTTCCATGAAGGCTTCGAGGTGGCTGTTTTCTTCCTCTTCGACGATCTGCTGGCACAGGCGATCAGCCTGCGGCTGGCGGCAGGAGTTCAGTTCGAGCAGGCGGTCGCGGCCCTGCTCGAGCTCCTGCGTCAGGTGCTGGTTGAGCTTCTTGCTCTGCGCGATCAGCTTGTCGATCTCGGCCGTGTTGTCGGGCTCGAACAGCGCGGCCAGCAGCTTGTCCTCAACTACTTCGTACAGTGTGTGGCCGGCCGGACAGGTGGTCTGCAGTGCGTCGATGCCCTCGTGCATCCAGCGCAGCAGCGCATGCTGGGCGGTGTTCTCGAAATAAGGCACATGCAGGTTGATGGTCTCGGTCTGGCCGATGCGGTCTAGGCGGCCGATGCGCTGTTCGAGCAGGTCGGGAGACAGCGGGATGTCGAACAGCACGAGATGGTGCGCGAACTGGAAGTTGCGGCCTTCCGAGCCGATTTCCGAGCACACCAGCGCCTGCGCGCCTTCGATCGGATCGGCGAAATAGGCCGAGGCACGATCGCGGTGGGTCAGGCTCATGCCCTCATGGAACACGCCGGTATGCAGGCCTTCAAGGCGCAGCTTCTCTTCGAGGTCGATCGCCGTCAGCGCGCGGTGGCAGATGATCAGTGTCTTCTGGCCCTTGAGCTCGCCCTTGAGCAGCTTCACCAGCCATTGCACGCGTGGGTCGAAGGTCAGCCAGTCCTCGTCCGCGAGCATCTCGGGATAGAGCAGCGGGTTGATCTCGTTATCGAGCTTGGCAAAGGCCTGGCGATAGCGTTCCGGCATCGCCTGCGGATAGCTGTGCACCTGGCGGCCAGGGAAGCCGGTGACGGTGGCGCGCGTGTTGCGGAACAGCAGGCGGCCAGTGCCGTGGCGGTCGATCAGGTTGTTGAGCAGGGTCTCGCGTGCCTGAGCCCTCTCCTCGTCTGCGGTCTGGGCGGAGGCGAGTTTGTCGATCAGCGGCAGCTGGTCGCTATTGACGAAGGCGGCCAGTTCGTCGCGCCAGTCGGCCGGCAGCACCGAGTTGCCGAGCACCGCCTGTGCGGCGTCGGCGAGCGGCACGAAGTTGGCCTCCTCTTCGAGGAAGGCGGAGAAATCGTAGAAGCGGTCCGGGTCGAGCAGCCGCAGGCGTGCAAAATGGCTGGCCTGGCCTAGCTGCTCGGGGGTGGCGGTGAGCAGCAGCACCGACGGCGTCAGCGCAGCGAGCTTCTCGATGGCCGTGTATTCCTTGCTGGCGTGGCCCTCTTCCCAGATCAGGTGGTGTGCCTCGTCGACGATGAGCATGTCCCAGCCGGCTTCGAGCGCCTGTTCAAGACGCTTGGGCTTGCGTGCCAGCAGGTCGATCGACACCAACACGATGTTTTCGCTGTCGAAGGGGTTTTCGCCGGCCTCGTCGAAATCGACGCAGCGTTCCTCGTCGAACAGCGACACATGCAGGTTGAAGCGGCGCAGCATCTCCACCAGCCACTGGTGCTGCAGCGCCTCGGGCACGGCGATCAGCACGCGGCTGGCGCGTTCGGTCAGCAACTGCTGCTGCAGGATCAGGCCGGCCTCGATGGTCTTGCCGAGCCCCACCTCGTCGGCCAGCAGCACGCGCGGCGCGGCGCGGTTGGCGACTTCGCGCGCGATGTAGAGCTGGTGCGGGATCAGGCTGGTGCGGCCGCCTCTGAGGCCGGTCAGCGGCGACTGTTCGAGCTGGGCCAGGTGATTGAGCGTCTCGTAGCGCAGCTCGAACCAGTCTTCGCCGTCGAGTTGGCCGTTGAACAGGCGCTGCTGCGGCTGGCTGAACTGCAGGTGGTGGTCGAGATCGCCCTCGGGCAGCTCGACCGGCCGACCCGAGCGGGTGCCGATATAGGTGATCAGCCCGGCGCTCTCCTGCACATCGCTGATGCTGATCTTCCAGCCGAAGCGCGTGCCCACGGTGTCACCCGGGTTGAAGCGCACGCGTGTCAATGGCGCGTTGTTGCGGGCGTAGACACGGGTTTCGTCGGCGGCGGGGAAGTTGATCTTGACCAGGCGGAAGTCGCATTCGGCAACCACGCCCAGACCTAGTTCGGTTTCGGTATCGCTGATCCAGCGTTGACCGGGAATGAAGGTGTGCATGATGTGCTGGAAAATCTTAATTGGGCGATGGTACTAAATCTGGGGCGTCACGGCATCAAATGGGGGCAAACCGGCCAAATGAAAGCGCCATCCATTGCTGTTTTGGTTATAAGAAAATCGATATTTATAAGTTATGTTTATTTTCGATGCTTGCTACAGTGGCGCCGATGCCCCCGGCCAAGCCCGCGGGCTGTGATGTACCTTAGCAAATCTGACCACACTGTGCCGGCGACCGCGCGTGCCGTGAGCCCGATCGTCTCAATCTGAAGGAGCCTTCATGCCTGCCGAACCGACTTTCCTGATCCTGCCCGGCCTGTTCAATTCGGGGCCCGAGCATTGGCAGACGCGCTGGCAATCGCTGCTGCCGAAGGTCGAGCGGGTCGAACAGCAGAGCTGGGATGCCCCGCTGCGCGCGGACTGGGTGGCGGTGCTCGATGCACATCTGGCCGCCATCGACGGCCCGGTGGTGCTGGTTGGCCACAGCCTTGGCTCGATTACCGCGGTGCACTGGGCACAGCACGGTGCCGGCAAGGTGGTCGGTGCGCTGCTGGTGGCGCCGGCCGATGTCGAGCGTGATGGCGCGCCGGCGCCGATCGTCAACTTCGCGCCTATCCCGCTCGCGCCGCTGCCCTTCCCCACCATTGTGGTGGCAAGCGATGACGACCCCTACGCCGCGATCGAACGCAGCGAGCAGCTGGCAGCCGCCTGGGGAGCCGAGCTGGTACGCTTGCCGGGCGCGGGCCACATCAATGGCGAATCGGGTCTGGCCGACTGGCCGCAAGGCCGTGCCTTGCTCGCGCAACTGGCCGAGATGCATGCCGGTGCCAACTAATAATTCCATGGAAGAATAACAATCGACGCAAATATTATTTAAGAGTTATATAGGCACACTGCTACACTCGTTGCCATCGCGTCTGCAGCCTATACCGATAGCACTGTCAGGCATAACCAGGTGAATGGAGACCCCCATGTTGAAACCGGCATCCAGATTATTGATCTCGCTCGCGCTGGCGGCGGGGCTGGCAGGCGGCGCGCAGGCCGGCGAGCCGCTGCTGAATGTGTCCTACGACGTGATGCGTGATTTCTACAAGGACCTGAACCCGGCCTTCATCAAGGCCTACAAGGCCAAGGCCGGTGACGAGCTGCAGATCCAGATGTCGCACGGCGGCTCGACCAAGCAGGCACGCGCGGTGATCGACGGGCTCGCCGCCGACGTGATCACGATGAACATGGCGGCCGATATCGACATCCTGCACGACAAGGCAAACCTGGTGCCAGAAAACTGGGCCAGCCGCCTGCCGAACAACAGCGTGCCGTTTACCTCGGCCTCGGTGTTCATCGTGCGCAAGGGCAACCCGAAACAGATCCACGACTGGGCCGATCTGGTCAAACCCGGCACGCAGGTCGTGATCCCCAATCCCAAGCTCACCGGCAACGGCCGCTACACCTATCTCTCGGCCTGGGGCTACGCGCTCAGGCAGCCGGGTGGCAATGAAGCGAAGGCGCGCGAATTCGTCGGCAAGCTGTTCGGCAATGTGCCGGTGCTCGATTCCGGCGGCCGCGCCGCGACGACGACCTTCATGCAGCGCCAGATCGGTGACGTGCTGATCACCTTCGAGAACGAGGCCGAGATGATCGCGCGCGAATTCGGCCGCGGCAGCTTCGAGGTGGTGTACCCGAGCGTGTCGATCCAGGCCGAGCCGCCGGTATCGGTCGTCGACAAGGTGGTCGACCGCAAGGGCACGCGCAAGCAGGCCGAGGCCTACCTGGCCTGGCTGTGGACGCCCGAGGCACAGGAAATCGCCGCGCAGAACTACCTGCGGCCGCGCAATGGCGAGGTGTTCAAGAAATACGCGGCGCAGTTCCCGAAGATCAGCCTGTTCACCGTCGACGAGGTATTTGGCGGCTGGAAGAAGGCACAGAAGACCCACTTCGACGATGGCGGCGTGTTCGACCAGATCTACCTGAAGAAGTGAACCGGGCCGGGCTGACCCGGCACGACCTTGGGCGCCTTGCACGGGTGTTGCAGCTTCGTGCGTGTGCCGTGCATGTCCGAGGTGCCCCCCGATTTGCCCTGGCGGCCGCTACGGCCGCGGGCTCCGCTCATTCCGATGTTGACGAACGATGGCTTCTCCTTTCAAACAACATAGCGTGTTGCCCGGCTTTGGTCTGGGCCTGGGCTATGCGATCTTCTGGCTGTGCCTGATCGTGCTGCTGCCCTTGTCGGCGCTGGTGCTGAAGACCACCGACCTAGGTTGGGCGGCGTTCTGGGACACCGTCACCGCACCACGTGTGCTGGCCTCTTACCGGCTCACCTTCGGCGCCTCGCTGATCGGCGCGCTGATCAATCTGGTATTCGGTTTTCTCGTCGCCTGGGTGCTGACGCGCTATGCCTTTCCCGGCAAGCGCCTGGTCGATGCGCTGGTGGACCTGCCGTTTGCGTTGCCGACAGCGGTGGCCGGCATCGCGCTGACCACGATCTACGCGCCGAACGGCTGGCTCGGGCAATATCTGGTGCCGCTCGGCCTCAAGGTGGCGTTCACGCCGCTCGGCGTGGTCGTCGCGCTCACCTTCATCGGCCTGCCTTTCGTGGTGCGCACGGTGCAGCCGGTGCTGCAGGAACTCGAGGTCGAACTCGAAGAGGCGGCGAGCAGCCTCGGTGCAACGCGCTGGCAGGTGTTCGCGCGGGTCATTGCACCGACGGTGTGGCCGGCGTTGCTGACCGGCTTCACACTTGCCTTCGCGCGCGCGATCGGCGAATACGGCTCGGTGATCTTCATCGCTGGCAATATCCCGATGGTGTCCGAGATCACACCGCTGATCATCATCTCCAAGCTCGAACAGTACGACTACACGGGCGCGACCTCGGTGGCCGTGGTCATGCTCGTGTTGAGCTTCGTGCTGTTGCTGCTGATCAACCTGCTGCAATGGTGGGGCGCGCGCCGCACCGGGGGTAAGCGCTGATGCATGCTACGCAGAATCAACATCGCTCGATCGTGACGACCGAGCGCCGCGCTGTTCAGTGGCTGCTGATCGGCACAGCGCTGGCTTTCCTCGCCGTGTTCCTGCTGCTGCCGCTGGCGGCGGTGTTCGCCGAGGCGCTGCGCAAGGGCGTCGGGGCCTATCTCGAATCATTGCATGACCCCGATGCGCTGGCGGCGGTCAGGCTCACGCTGATCACCGCAGCCATCGCCGTGCCGCTGAACCTGGTGTTCGGCGTGGCGGCGGCCTGGGCCATCGCCAAGTTCGAGTTCAAGGGCAAGAGCCTGCTGACCACGCTGATCGACCTGCCGTTCTCGGTTTCGCCCGTGGTCGCCGGCCTCATCTATGTGCTGCTGTTCGGCGCGCAGGGTTGGCTCGGGCCGTGGCTGCAGGCGCACGACATCAAGCTGATCTTCGCAGTGCCCGGCATCGTGCTCGCCACCGTCTTCGTCACCTTCCCCTTCGTCGCACGCGAGCTGATCCCGCTGATGCAGGCGCAGGGCTCGGAGGAAGAACAGGCGGCGATGGTGCTCGGCGCCAGTGGTTTCCAGGCCTTCTGGCGTGTCACGCTGCCGAACATCAAGTGGGGCCTGCTGTATGGCGTGATCCTGTGCAATGCGCGGGCGATGGGCGAGTTCGGTGCGGTCAGCGTGGTGTCGGGCCATATCCGTGGCATGACCAACACCATCCCGCTGCATGTCGAGATTCTCTACAACGAGTACAACTTCGTCGCAGCCTTTGCCTGCGCCTCCATCCTCGCCTTGCTGGCGTTGGTGACGCTGGCGCTGAAGACCTGGGTGGAGTGGAAGGCCGAGCGCGATACCGATGCGGCGCAGCGCACCGCTTACGACGAATAGCACATGATTTTCCGCCCCCTTGGCGCGGGGCCTGTCCGCATCGGGAGCTCGGCGGCAAGGGGGGCGGTAACCAGACAGTACGGCACGGCTGACGCCGGGGCCGATTTGAAGAGGCATAGCGATGAGCATCGAGATCAAGGGTATCAACAAGCAGTTCGGCGCGTTCACCGCGCTGAACGACATCAAGCTCGACATCGAGACCGGCGAGCTGCTGGCGCTGCTCGGCCCCTCCGGCTGCGGCAAGACCACGCTGCTGCGCATCATCGCCGGGCTCGAAACGCCCGACAGCGGCCAGATCCTGTTCCACGGCGAGGATGCGACCGATACCCATGTACGCGAGCGCCAGGTCGGCTTCGTGTTCCAGCACTATGCGCTGTTCCGCCACATGACCGTGTTCGAGAACGTCGCCTTCGGCCTGCGCGTGCGGCCGCGCAAGACGCGTCCATCCGAGGCCGAGATCAAGCGCAAGGTACACGAGCTTTTGAACCTGGTGCAGCTCGATTGGCTTGCCGACCGCTACCCGGCCCAGCTATCCGGCGGCCAGCGCCAGCGGATCGCGCTGGCCCGCGCGCTGGCCGTCGAACCCAAGGTGCTGCTGCTCGACGAGCCCTTCGGCGCGCTCGATACCAAGGTGCGCAAGGAGCTGCGGCGCTGGCTGCGCCGTCTGCACGACGAGATGCACATCACCTCGGTATTCGTCACCCACGACCAGGAAGAGGCGCTCGAAGTCGCCGACCGCGTGGTGGTGATGAACAAGGGCAGGATCGAGCAGGTGGGCAGCCCCGATGCCGTCTACGACAAGCCGGCGACGCAGTTCGTCTACCAGTTCCTCGGCAATGTGAACCTGTTCCACAGCCGCGTCCACGGCGGCTTTGCCGAGATCGGCGAGGCGCGCTGGCCGGCCCCTGATACCGGCGATGGCCAGGCGGTGGCCTATGTGCGCCCGCATGACATCGAGATCGAGCGCACGCGCATCGGCGATGCCCTGCCGGTGACCGTCGATCATGTGCGCGCGATCGGCCCGATCGTGCGGCTCGAAATGACGCTGGCCGATACCAGCGAAGTAGTCGAGGCCGAGATGACGCGCGATGCCTTTGGCGAGCGCCAGTTCCGCGAGGGCGAGCGGGTGTTCATCCGGCCGAAGCAGGCCAAGGTGTTCCTGGCGGACGACTACGCGATCTGAGCCGGGCCCGCCAGGCGCACGGCCGCGCTGACCGTGGCCCGCGGCGGCTGGCCCTTAGCGGTTGTTGCCTTGCGCCTTGGCGGTGTCGCGCAGCACGCTCAGATATTTGTCGAGCAGCTTGTCGGTCTCGTGGTGCTCGGTGAGCTGGCGCAGGCGCAGCTCGAAGCCCGGCAGCAGGAAGGCGCACGGGCTCTTGCGCGTGAAACCGACATGGATCACGCCGCGGTTGACCGGCTTGGGCAGCGGCACCAGGTCATCCATCGCGTTGTCGGCGAGGAAGGCGAGCCCCGGATAGAGGCCGGTGATGTAGTAGTCGATACGCCCCGCCTTGAGCTTCTTGAAGTTCGAGGCCATCTCGGTGGTCGGCTCGACGGCCAGGTTGTTGCGCAGGAATTCATCGAAACCCTCGCCGTAGCGATCGCCGGAGTTCACGCCGCCGCGCTTGCCGATGAGGTCTTCCCAACGGTCGAAGGCGAAGGACTTGTCACGGCGCACGAATACCGCCATCGGGTTGGCGAAGGCTGGTGTCGGGGTGAAGTCGAGGTAATCGCGGCGTTCCGGCGTGTTCTTCAGGCTCATCACGATATCGACCTGGCCATTCTCGGCGAGCTTGAGCACGCGCGGCCACGGGCCGACATAGCGGATTTCGTAGGGGATGCGCATGTCGTCGAGGATGTGCTTGGCCAGCTCGATGCTGGCGCCGGTCAGCTCACGGCCATCGTACCAGTGATAGGGCTTGTAGTCGGGGTGGCTGGTCACCACCACTTTTGTACACTCGGCGGCGGTCGCCGGGTGGGCCAGCGCGGCAGCCGCCAGTATCAGCAGCGCTCGCCAGTTCGGTTTCATGCTGGTTCTCCATGGAGTCTTGATCCGTGCTGCGCCGCCGCAAACGGCGCCTCGATTCACCATAGCACAGCGCGCCACGCGCGTTTCACGTGAAACCGGTGGCGGTGTTGCCGCCGAGCAGCGAACGCAGCGTGGCAGCTTCCTGCGCCAGCCGGTAGCGATCGTTCATCGGCGACCACGGATTGATAAAGCGCGTGGCGTGGCGCCAGTACACCTGCGCTGCATCGCCCTGCCGGCGCGGCACGATGTGCCAGTGCACATGCGGTACATGCTGGCCCGATGCCTTGCCATTATTGAGCAGCAGATTGGTGGCCAGTGCGTAGCCCTGTTCGCGGTAGCGCCTGGCGATGCGTGCGGCGATGTCCATCAGGTGGGCCGTGGCCTCCGCCGGCAGCTCTTCGAGATGCGGCTGATGACGGCGCGGGATCAGCAAGGTATGGCCGCGGCTGGCCGGCTGGATGTCGAGGAAGGCCAGGCAATGTTCATCCTGGTAGACGATTTCAGCCGGCAGGCTGCCCGCCGCGATGCTGCAGAATATGCATTCGCCGTTCATCAAATATCCTTGCAAATAGAGTGACTTATCGCCATGACGCCGAAATCTGTTATCGTGGCGCCTGAATTTTCAGCACGGCCGTTGTCACAGCCCATTCGGGTTCGCCACGGACCGCACAACCACGCTCATCCCGCGACGGACATCGCCCGTCGCCGCATTACTCTGACACATTATGATTATCGGCATCGATCTCGGCACCACCAACAGTCTCTGCGCCGTCTGGCGCGAGGGCCGCGCGGTGATGATCCCCAACGCACTGGGCCACCACCTGACACCGTCAGTCGTCGGCCTGGACGACAATGGCCACATCCTGGTCGGCCTCGCCGCGCGCGAACGCCTGATCACGCATCCGCACCAGAGCACGGCGCTGTTCAAGCGCTACATGGGGTCGGACCGCGTGGTGCAGCTCGGCACCGAGCGTTTCCGTGCGGAAGAGTTGTCGGCCCTGCTGCTCAAGTCGCTCAAGGCCGATGCAGAGCGTTTTCTCGGCGAAACGGTGACCGAGGCGGTGATCACCGTCCCGGCCTATTTTTCCGATGCGCAACGCAAGGCCACCAAGATTGCCGGCCAGCTCGCCGGGCTCAAGGTCGATCGCCTGCTCAACGAGCCGACCGCCGCCGCCCTCGCCTACGGCCTGCACCAGAATGAGCCGGAGAGCCGCTTTCTGGTATTCGATCTCGGTGGCGGCACTTTCGACGTGTCGATTCTCGAGCTGTTCGAAGGGGTCATGGAAGTGCGCGCGAGTGCCGGCGACAATTTCCTCGGCGGCGAGGATTTCGTCGAGGCACTGATCGACGGCTTCATCGATGCCGTCGGCAAGCCGGCTGGCCTCGAAGACAAACAGGCCGATGCCTATCTGTACCAGGCGCTGCGCAAGGAGGCGGAGCGCGTGAAGCGCGCGCTGTCGAGCCAGGATGCCGCCGATTTCGAGATCGAATACCAGGGCCAGCCGCTACGCTGGCATGTCGGCGAGGCCGATTTCGCCAAGCTCGCCGAGCCCCTGCTCAAGCGCCTGCGCGAGCCGATCGAGCGTGCCCTGCGCGACGCGCGCATCCGCGCCCACGAGCTGAACCAGATCGTGCTGGCAGGTGGCGCCACGCGCAAGCCGCTGATCAAGAAGCTGGTGGCGCGCATGTTCGGCCGGCTGCCTGCGATGCACCTGAACCCGGATGAAGTCGTCGCGATGGGCGCGGCCGTGCAGGCCGGGCTCAAGGCGCGCGATGCGGCACTCGACGAAGTGGTGATGACCGACGTCTGCCCCTACACGCTCGGCGTCGAGGTCAGCGAGCAGATGGGGGCGGGGCGCTTCCAGGCTGGCTTCTTCCTGCCCATCATCGAGCGCAACTCGGTGGTGCCGGTGTCGCGCGAGCAAACGGTGTCGACCGTGCAGGACGACCAGCCAGCCGTGCTGGTGCGCATCTATCAGGGCGAGAGCCGCATGACGCGCGACAACATCTTCCTGGGCGAACTGCACGTGCCGGTGCCGCCCAAGCCCGCTGGCGAGGTCGGCCTGTCGATCCGCTTCACCTACGACGTCAATGGCCTGCTCGAATGCGAGACCACGGTGGCCGAGACCGGCGAGAAATGCCAGCTCGTGATCGAGGAAAATCCAGGCGTGCTGACGCCGGAGCAGGTGCAGGAGCGCTTGGCGGCCTTGTCCAGGCTCAAGATCCACCCGCGCGACCAGCTGGTCAATACCGCCATGCTGGCGCGCGCCGACCGCCTGTACCAGCAGACGCGCGGCGAGGAACGGCTGTTCGTGGGGCAGGAGACGGCGCAGTTCCAGGCCGCGCTGGAGACGCAGGACGACGACATCATCGCGGATGCGCGCGAAACCCTGAAGATCGCGCTCGACGAAGTCGAGGGTGAAACCTGGCTCTAGGCCGGCGCCCGCCGGGCAATCGACGAACGGGCCGCTTGCGGCCTGTTTTGTTTTCGGGCGCCGGCGCTCGGCATGCGTGCGGCACCGCTGGCACGGGCGAATCCCGGTAAAATGGTGGTATGGATTACCGGCTGAGAGCGGGCGTGCCCGTGCGTGGCGGTCGGCTCGCGGTGCAAAGCGCATCCCAGTGTGCACGATGGCTGCACCGCAAGGAACGGTGAACGTGCAGGCGCGACCTGCCTTTTCTGAGTGATCCAAGCCCTGACTAACGATATTTGAAGCGTCATGATGAACCCCTGGCACATACTCGGCATCGAGCCTACCCAAGACCTGCGCGACATCAAGCGTGCCTACGCCAAACTGCTCAAGGCCACGCGCCCTGATGACGATCCGCAGGGCTTTCAACGCCTGCGCGACGCATTCGAACAGGCCCAGTTCGAGGCCATGCAGCCGCCACCCGACACGGCGGTGCAAGCCAATGCCGACGCGGCACCCGACGCCGCGCCAGCCCATGCGTCCGGGCGAGGTGAGCTGTGCCCGCACTGCGGCAAGATCCACGAGCCGCTGGAGGACGTGCCGGAACACGAGAAGCCGATCGTCGCGAAACTGCGGCCCTGGATCTACGAGCTATCCGACCTCAACAAGGCCGACCAGGTGGACGAGGCGATTGCGCGCCTGCGCGGCATGCTGGCCGACCCCTACCTGACCGAGCACGACGTGCACCGCGAGATTTTCGAGGATGGCATGCTCTACCTGGCCTGTGACGACCGCGAGGTGCGCGACGAATTCGTGCGCGTGCTGATCGAGCACTATCGCTGGACCGAGCCGGACAACTGGCTCGCGGGCAAGGACCCGGCGACGGCCGACTACCTGAAGGTGCGCATGCAGGAGGCCGATGCGCTGGCCAAGGTGGACGAGCTGTTCGAGCTGATCGAGGACGAAAGCGAAGAGATCGCGATCCAGGCTTTCGATGCAGTGATCGACGGCGACACCCTGCTCAACGTCGATGTGAAGGCCCTGTTCGAGGGCGAGCTGATGATCGGCCTGTCGGAATTCGAGCCGCTGCCGCTGGGCTTCATCCGCCATGTCGCGGCGCATTTCGACTGGCAGCGCGACCACCGCCACCTGCAGGCCTATCATCCGCAGGCCTGGCGCGATCTGCAGCGCGCTTTGCTGAAAGAAACCCACAGCTGGTGGCGATGACACGAAAAATGGCAGCCGAGGCTGCCATTTTTGCGGGTACGCGAGTCAGTGCTCATGCACGGCGCCGACGCAGCCATCCCATCCCGAACAGCCCGGCGCCGAGCAGCGCCAGCGATGCCGGCTCTGGCAGCACGAACGGACGATCGGTGATCTCGAAGAACACCTGGAAGTTGTTGCTCTGACCCTCGACGGTGGTGAAGCCCACGCAACCCGCTGCCGCGCCCGCGGCCGTACAGGCGGCGTTCGACAGGTTCGAGACGCCGTCGATGTTGACCTTGGCGTTATACAGGTTGCCGTCGAACAGGAAGGTCTGGTTGAAGCTGTTATCGACCGGGTTGAACCCAGCGCCGGCAACGTCGAGTACGAAGATGTCGTTACACGGCGTCGGACTCGCTACCACGCAGGTGCCGTCGACGTTGGGGGTTTCGAGGAAATTGACGTTGAACAGCAGCGCCGGTACGGGGGCCTCCGGCCCGGGATAGGGCGGATTGGGCAGTAGCGGCTGCAGGAACAGCATGTCGAACAGTGTTGCATTCGCCAGCGACGGTGCAAAAATCGGCTGATTGTTGTGCACGACGGTGACGGTTGGCGTGGCGCCACCGTTGGTGGTGATGTTGCCGGTGAATTCGCCTGGGTTCGCCAGTTCCGAGCCGACGGACAGCGACGACTGGGTGCCGCCGGGCACGGCTGGCGAGCCCCACTGCAGCTTGGTGTAAACATTGCCGACGGTGCTCATGTCGAACAGGCCGCCGGTTTGCAACGGAATCATGTCATTGGATGCGCTGAGCACCGCATTCGGGTTGCTGCCGGTGACGCCAGCTGGTGCGAACGAGGTAAAGCCGGACTCCAGCCGATAACCCCAATCGGTGATCAACGGCCCTGCTGTCGCGTTTTGTGCCGCGAGCAGACCAACAGCTGCGAGCCCCAGCAGCCCCATGGTTTTCTTGGCGAAACGTTTCATGCTGACTCCTCTCTGCAAAGTGTTGTCTCGACACCGTAAGCTACGCATGAAACATGCCATTGCAGCAAATTGCATGTAAGTCAATGAAAAGTATAATATATTTTCAACGCATGCCAGTTGCATGGCTGCGCATGTAAACAAATTCGACATGAATGGCTATTCGGCCAAGCCCTGCCCTGCAGCGACTGCGTAGCCCTTGGGCGCGGGCGCCAATCAGCGGACGTTTCCATCGGGCCCAATATGCAAAGGGACACCCTGGGAGTCGCGGCAGTCTGTCCGCGGCGGATCGGAGCCCCGCTTGGCCCGAACAGGCGCTCCCTGCCGTCAGGTTCCTTACTTGGATGGCCGGCTGACACGGCGCCAATGGGTATGCCACGCACCAAGGCGCCCTACCTGTATGCCGAGTGTGGCTCGGGTGTGGCGCTAACCGAGACAGTTGCCCTGTGCGCTAAGACGTACAAAATCAATGGACTGCCCCTGCGCGCGCACCAGCACATCCCGTCGGCGCCGCTGGCATCTCATCGTGGGTTTGGGGGGCGGCCATGCCTTGGCCGGTCGGCGGGAAAGGATGCGGCGGACGTCTCGCGTGATTGCGGGAGGAAAACTAGGCTCCGGTCTGCATGAGCGCCAGCGGCTTACGCTGAGAACGCGTGACCGTGTGGCACGGCCAGCCGACGCGCAGCAGCATCGCCAGCGGCCGTTGCTCGCCCAGTTGCAGCTGGCAGCGCCGTGCCAGATCGAGTGCCGCCTGCCGGTGCGCGGCGTCGAGCTGCCCGGTTTCCTGGCGGCGCAACTGGTCGGCGACCACATAGTAGGGCTGGACGGCCAGGCCCGCCTCGTTGAGGGTGATCCAGGCCCGCTCCATCAGCGCCCCCGCGGCCCGCATGGCGTCGCGGTTGTCGTCGCGCAGGATGGCGATCAGCAGCGGGCCGGCGGCGATGGGGCGGGCCTCGATCGCCGCCAGCAGCTTGTAGGCGCCCACCCGGTTCGCTGCGCGCAGGCAGGGTGCCGAGCTGATCATGTGCAGCATCAGGGTGCCGCCGGGCGGTAGATCGAAGGTGCGGATATCGAGGCCGTCGCCGTGATCGGCGTCTTCGGGCTTGAACCGCAGGCTGTGTGCCAGCCAGCCCATGATTTCCATGTTCTGGAACCGCAATTCGCCGGCGCGGCGCACGATGTCGCTCCACGCTTGCAGTTGCCGCTTGTCCTGCATGAGCTGCAACTGTGCACCAGGCTCATGCATTGCCGCGACGTGCGCCTGCACGGCATCCGGCACTGGCGAGGGGCGGAAGGGATAACGATTGGTATGGCGCCGAAACAGCGGCAGCTCGGTTTCAAGCCGCCGCGGGTCCGGCAGGGTGGTGATTTCCGCACGTAGCCGCAGCGTATCGCTATCGTGGCGATGCAGCTGCACCTCCGCGCCGATCACCTGTGCCGCCTGGCGTAGGTTTTCCTCGATGGCGCCCAGGCTGATCTGCGTGGCTTCGGCTTCGAGTGGAAAGGTGGTGCCGGCAGCGGCGGTGGCGTCGAAATGCACATCGAAGCCATCGGGCCGGCGCAGGAAACGCCACGGCTGCATATTGTCCGGGGACGGCGCCCAGCGGGCTGCTTCCATCAGCACGTCGAGCGGCGCCATATTCGTCGTGTGCATGCCATGTTTCCTGGCTGGGAAGGGAGGATAGTTGCGGAGCGGCTACTGCAAGCATAGCCGATTCCCGATATAGCGATACGCCGAACCCGCGCCCGGCCAGCTCACCCGCTGGTCGCCCTTGCCTTCATATGCCTGTCATCTTTGCCCGGTAAATTGCCGCCACGTCGAGCCGATGGCCGCGTGACCTTGGCTTGGGTGGGTCCGATACTCAGGCACCAGACACCATGCCCCGGCTTTTCAAGGCCGGGGCATTTTTCATGGACGCGGCTTCAGCGCCTGATCGAAGAAGCGCAGCGTGTGGCCGATGGTGTACAGGCGGTTCTCGCGTTTTTGTGCGCCGTGGCCCTCGTCGGCGAAGATCATCAGCTCGCTGGCAACCCCCTTCTGCGTTGCGGCCTCGTACATCTGGACGGCCTCGCCCACCGGCACGCGCGGGTCGCTGGCGCCCTGGATGATCAGCAGCGGCGCGCTGAGCCTATCGATATAGGTAACTGGCGACAGCTTGATCAGCGCCTCGCGGTCGATTTCCGGGTCGCCGTATTCGCTGGTGCGCAGCTTGCGGCGGTAGGGCGCGGTATTATTGAGGAAGGTCAGCAGGTTCGACATGCCCACGTTGGCCACGCCGGCGTCGAAGCTGCCGGCGAACATCGTCATGCCGACCAGCGTCGAGTAGCCGCCATAGCTGCCGCCCATGATGCCGATCTTCGGTGTGCTGCCGTGGCTGCCCCAGTTGGTGCGGATGTAGCGCGCGGCATCGTCGATGTCGGTGATCACATCGAGGCGCTTGGCGCCGTCGTCGGCATGGAACCACGCCTTGCCGTAGCCGTTGGAGCCGCGCACATTGGGCTCGACGAAGATGTAGCCGGCATCGACGAACAGCTGCGCGTAGGGCGAGAAACCCGGTGTCGCCTGCGACTCGGGGCCGCCGTGGAAATGGACGATGACCGGGCATGGTGCCGGATCGCAACTGGCCGGCCGGCGCACGAACATCGGGATGGGCGTGCCATCGCGTGCCGGGTAGGTTTCGAGCGTGGCGCGGGCGAAACGGCGCGTATCCACCTCGGGGCTCGACGGCCACACCCACTGCGTCTGCTGGCCGCGGCGCCAGTCGTAGACATAGGCCGAGCGCGGTGCCTGTGCCGTTTCCACGATCAGCACGCTGTAGCGGCCGTCGCGCGTGCTCGAGCCGGGCAGCACGTGGTCGGCTCCCTTGAAGGCGGGCAATGCAAGCGGCTTGCCGCTCTGTGCATCGAGCGCATGGAGCGTGCTGTAGCCGTTGTCGTTGACCGTGTAGAGGATGCGGCGGCGCGTGTCGTCGATCTGGAAGCCCGATACATCCCACTTGAGCTCGGGCGTGATCGCGTCGAAGCGGCCACCGGCATAGCGGTACAGCCGGCGGAAGTTACCGAAGCGCGGCGTCTGCGCCAGGTATTCGCCGGGCTTGGCGCCGAAGCGCATTTCATACTCTTCGTTGTCGTCCTGGCCGATCACCGGGGCCAGCTTGCCGGACTGCCATTCGTAGTATTCGCTGTGCGTGCTGCCGATGCCCTTCTCCAGCAGCAGCCGGCCATCGTCGAGGTGGTCGGCGATCGCCCACAGGCCCGGTTCGGTGAAGATCGCCTCCTTCTTGCCGGTGGCGATCTCATAGCGGTACAGCGCGCGGCTGTCGGGGCGGATGTCGTTGGCTGCGTAGTAGACGTAGCGGCTGTCGCGGCTGACGAACTGGTGAAAGGTCTGCACCCCTTCCTTGTGCTGGATCTCGATCAGCGCCCCGCCCGCGGTCGGCTGCAGGTAAAGGCCGGGGTTCTCCTCGCCCTTGCGGTCGCGTTGCACGAGCAGGTAGCGGCCGTCCGGCGTGATGTCGGCGAGTGTGGTGGCATCCTCGCCGCCGGTCATCTGCACCGGGAAGCGCTGCGGCCCGTCGATGCGCCAGATCTGCGAGACGCCGGTCACACGCCAGGTGAAGAACAGCTGCCTCGCGTCCGGGCTCAACAGGCCGCCGCCCGGCGCCGAGATGTCGAGCATGGACTGGATGCGGCGGCTCAGCGAGGCATCGAGCGGCTTGGGGCGGAACTGTTCGAGTGTTTCCTTGCTGACGCTGCTGGCGCCAAGGCCGGTGTAGCCGGCGGCCTGCGCGGCCGGGCTGCAGAGCGCGGCGCACAGCGCCGTCAGGGTGAGCTTGCGAGTGATCGGGGTCATGGTGTCGTCGTGGGTCGATGATGGGCGTCAACAAGTGAGGTGTGACCGGCTGCTGCGCATCGAGTTCGCCCACCGTCACGCCACGCCGCATTGCGCGTGTGGCGCTGATGCTAATCCGACTCGCGGCCCGCTGACCAGCCCCGTGCGGCCTACTTCAGGTATTTGTCGTAGATGGCCTGGTAGCGGCCGGTTTCCTTCAGGTGGCGTAGCCCGGCGTTGAAGTCGTCGCGTACCTGAGGGTCGCGAAACACCGGGCGGTAGTCCTGCGGGTTCGGCGTGACGAAGTCGTGCTCCTCCACCAGCTTGGTCGCGGTACCGCTCCTCATGAGCTCCAGCGTGAAGTAGCGGAAGATGTGGCGGTCGCTGAGCACCACGTCGTAGCGCCCGGCCATCAGGGTTCTGACCTGCAACGCCTGGTCGTTCAGCTCGAAATAGCGGCCCGCCTTGCGCACCGGGTCGAGCCAGGCCGGATAGCGCTTGCTCGCCCCCTGAAACGACACCACGCTCAGGCCGTCGAGATCGGACGGGCGGGTGATGACCAGATTGCGCTCCTGCAGCGTGATGAACACATTGTCGTAGCGCACGGCCGGGTCGCCATAATGGCCGCCGAAGTGCGTCAGATCTTCGCCCAGGTCGGTCATCACGGCATCGACCTGATTGCTTTTGAAGGCCATCGGCACGCGCGCGAACGAGAAATAGTGCGGCTTCAGCACGTGGCCACGGTAGGCGAGCGCCTCGCCGATCACCTCCAGTTCGATGCCGGAATTGGTGTCGGGAAAGCAGAACGGCGGAATCCTTTCGCCAAAGGCCATGCTGACGTCGGCCGCCATGGCCCCTGTCGACAGCGTCAGCAGCATTGCGCCCAGCAAGGCCCACCTCACCACTGCCTCCTGTTGTGTCGATCACGTCCGGCGGACGAACCGCCGCCCCGTCCCTGCCTCAGTATAGCCTGCGACGGCGGCGCCCCCGCGCTCACGGGCTGACCATCTCGGCATAGTCCAGCAGCGCCGCCAGCACCTGCTGCTGGCGGCCCGTCAGGTCCGCCCTACCCTGCAGTTGCTCGATCTGGGCGAGGTAATCGTCGATGGTGATGCTGGCGCCGCCGGCCGGATCGGTCAGGCGCCATTCGCGGTAGTCGTCCCAGCGCATGGCCTCGGTGGACGCCAGGGTCTCCGGGAAATTGCGGGCGCGGTAACGGAACAGCATCTCGGGCAGGCGCGCGTCGTCGAAATCCAGCCGCAGCTCGGCCAGCTGTTGCGGCAGCGTGGCGCGGATGCGGTTCATCAGCCCGCGATCCTTGTTGCTGAAGAAGCCGCCGCCATACAGCATCAGGTCCGGGTCGCTCGGCGGCTCGCCGGCCGGGCGGTCGAACACCGTCGCCAGCTTGGCGGAGAGGTCGTTCGCGGCCAGCCGTTTCCAGTGACGCTCGCTTTGCGCCAGGTCGATCTGCCAGTGTTCCGCCAGCGCCGGGGTCAGCAGCTTGCTCGATGCCACGATCGGGCACTTGTTGAGGTGGATGGTCTTGAGCGGCAGCCGTTCGACCCCCTCGGGCAGATCGGCCGCGCGTGTGAACAGCCGCTCGCGGATCTGTTCCGGCGTCAGGTCGAACAGCGGCGCCGGGTCGGCGCGCAGGTCGAACACCACGACCTCGTTCTTGTTGGTCGGGTGCATGGCGATCGGCGAAACGAGCGCGAGGCAGCCGAAATCGGTGGAATACATGCCCGAGACATGCAGCACCGGCCGCTTGCTGTCGAGGTCGATCTGCCCGGCCACCTTGTGCTTGTCGCGCAGCTGGTAGACATAGTCGTAGAGCTTGGGCTGAGTGGCCTTGACGAGCCGCGCCACGGCGATGGTGGCGCGCACGTCGGACAGCGCATCGTGCGCGGCCTCGTGCACGAGGCCATTGGCCGCGCTCAGGTGTTCGAGCTTGAAGCTCGGCTTGCCGTCCTCATGCGTGGGCCAGACGATGCCCTCGGGCCGCAGCGCACGCGTCAGGCGCAGCATGTCGAGGATGTCCCAGCGCGAGCAGCCGTGTTGCCATTCGCGCGCATAGGGGTCGAAAAAATTGCGGTAGAGCAGATTGCGCGTGAACTCGTCGTCGAAGCGCAGGGTGTTGTAGCCGACGCCGCAGGTGCCCGGCTGGCCCAGCTGTTCGAGGATGGCGGCGATGAAATCGACCTCGGGCAGCCCCTTCTCCAGCGCCAGCTGCGGCGTGATGCCGGTGACCAGGCAGGCCTCGGGCTGCGGCAGGAAGTCGTCGGCCGGCCGGCAGTAGACATTCAGCGGCTCGCCGATCTCGTTCAGATCTTCGTCGGTGCGGATGCCGGCGAACTGCACGGCGCGGTCGCGGCGCGGGTCGGTGCCGAAGGTTTCGTAGTCGTGCCAGTAGAGGGTGTTGGGCATGGGCTGGGTCGTGGGGCTGGATCAGGCGCAGTGTCGCTTGCCCCGGCGCGGTTTTCAAGCGTGCGCCTGCCGCGCGGCCCGGCTGTCGGGCCCGGTGTGGTTATGCTGGCCGTCTGCCTGGGCTTGTCCTGCGGTCAGCCGCCGGCCGCTTTCCGGCTGCGGCTCAGCCGTCGCTTGGCTGGGTGCTACAGGCTCAGATTGCCCGTGCCGAGGTGGACCACGCGCCCACCGACGAAGATCTGGCGCTGCAGGTTGACTTCGAGCTTGAGATGGCTGATGCGCTTGATCGTGTGGCCCTGGCGTACGTCGAGATTGATCGGGCGCGGGGCGCCGTTGGCCAGCAGCCAGCCGCCGAGGTTGGCGCAGGCCGAGCCGGTGCCGTGGTCCTCGGCCAGCGCGCCGCGGTCGGTATAGAAGAAGCGCAGGTTCACCAGCACCTCGTCGCGATGCCAGACGCAGACCTGGGCGCGGCCCTCGCGGTTCGGCACGAACTCGTCGAGCACATGCGCTTTCGGCGTGCAGCGCAGCACGGCGTCACGGCTTGCCAGCGGCACCACCAGCTGTTCCGTGCCGGTGTTGACGAACAGCGCGGTGCCGCCGAGGTCGGCCGGCGCCAGGCCGAGAATGGCCGCCAGCTGCTCGTTGCTGAGCTCGCAGGCGCGGTAGGTCGGCGTCTTGGCCTGAAAGGTCCACACATCGTGCTTGCTGCGCCACAGCGGAATCACGCCGGCCGCCGTCTCGATGTTCAGGCGCGTGCCGTCGAGCTGCCTCAGGCGTGCTACCACATGCGCGCTGCCCAGCGTCGGATGGCCGGCGAACGGCATCTCGTAGGCCGGCGTAAAAATGCGGATGCGCGCGTGCGCCTGTTCTGCCTCGAACAGGAAGCTGACCTCGGGCAGATTGAGCTGGCGCGCGATCGCCAGCAGGGTGGCGTCGTCGAGCCCCTGTGCGTCTTCGAACACGGCCAGGGCATTGCCCGACAGCGCCGTTTCGGCAAAAACGTTGACCAGGTGGTAGCGGTAGATGGCCATGGCTAATCCGGAAGGTTGATCTCGCCCGCGCCCTGGCGCGCGACGCGGCCGCCGACGAAGACGCGGCCATCGGCATCGATGTCGAGTGCGATACGGCAGGCCCGGCTGATCTGGTCGCCCTGCGCGATCACGGCCTTGAGCGCTTGCTGGCCATGGTGCAGCAGCCAGTAGCCGAGGTTGCAGGCGGCCGAGCCGGTACCGGGGTCTTCGTGCAGATTGCCGTTGACCAGCGTGAAATAGCGCGCGGTGATGCGCTCGCCGTCGCGGTGCCAGGCGTAAACCTTGGGCTGTCCCTGGCGGTTGGCCGCCAGCGCTTGCAGCAGCTCGACGCGCGGGCGGCAGCGCGCCACCGCGTCGGCGCTGGCGAGCGGCAGCATCAGCTGTTCGTTGCCGTTGTCGACGAAGGCGGCATGCGGCAGCACCTCGGGCAGCGGCAACGTCAGCATCTGCGCCAGCTCGGTGCGGCTGGCCTCGCTCGGGCGCAGCAAGGCTCGCGGCGTCTGCAGCATCCAGACATCGCCGCGGGCGAACAGCGGCACCAGCGCCGCGCGGGTCTCGACAATCATCTGGTCGCTGCCGCCCAGCAGCGCGCGGATCACGGCGGCGCTGCCGAGCACCGGGTGGCCGGCGAAGGCCATTTCCCGCTCGGGGGTGAAGATGCGGACGCGCGCGGCGGCCTTGTCGCTGCGCAGGATGAATGCCGTCTCCGACAGGTGCATCTGTTGCGCCAGGGCCTGCATCAGCTCGTCGCCCATGTCGTGTGCGTGCTCGAACACAGCGAGCGCATTGCCCGAGAGCGGCGCCTCGGCGAACACGTTGACGATCTGGTAGCGGTAAGTGGGCATCCGAGTTATCCGGTGGCGGGCGTCGGGTTGGGTTTCACGTGGAACCAGCACCGCAGTTCAAACGGCGCTGTTCTTCGTCGACGCGCGTGAGGATGGCTTCCCAGCGCGCGCGACTCATCGGGTCGCGGGTCGAGGCACGTGCCTTGAGCGCCGCCTCACGCTGCTCGTTCAGCGCCTTGCAGCGCGCCGCGACGGCCGCGTCTTCCGGGGCCGCCGGCGTGGCCGTTGGCGGCGCATCCGCCGCCATTGCCCGCGTCAGTGTGCCGGCCAGCATCAGCGCCATCATAATGCGGCGAGGAAGCATCGATATCGCCTTTGGTCGATCAATACATGCAGCTTAGCCGCCGCATATCGAGTTCATGGCGCCGTTTCTGCTGCGCCCAATAGTCGCGGCTGCGTGCATCCTGGCCATTGCGCGACTGGCTCTCGGCCATGTCGCGCAGCCGCAGCAGGGTGTCACAGCGCTGCTGCAGGTCGGCGCGCGGCTGGTCGGACAGCACCAGCACGCTGGGCTTGCCAGCGTGCCCCTCGCCCGCGGCCAACGGTGCCAACAACAGGCAGAGCAGCGCCAGGCCGTAGCGCATCAGGCGCCCTTGTGGCGCAGTGCATCGAGCAGCTTGCCGTGCACGCCGCCGAAGCCGCCGTTGCTCATCACCAGCACCTGGTCGCCAGGCTCGGCATCGGCGACCACGGCTTGCACGAGCTTGCCCAGGTCGTCGAAGGTGCGTGCGCGTTCGCCCAGCGGCGCCAGCGCTTCGGCGGCATCCCAGCCGAGATTGGCGCCGTAGCAGTAAACCAGGTCCGCCTGCTGCAGGCTGCCCGGCAGCAGCTGTTTCATGGTGCCGAGCTTCATGGTGTTGGAGCGCGGCTCGAGCACCGCCAGGATGCGTGCCTGGCCTACCTTGCGACGCAGGCCGGCAACGGTGAGGTCGATCGCGGTCGGGTGGTGGGCGAAGTCGTCATACACCGTCACGCCGTGCTCGGTGCCGCGCACTTCCATGCGGCGCTTCACGTTCCTGAACTGGGCCAGTGCCGCAATGCCCTGCGCCGCCGGCACGCCGACATGGCGTGCGGCGGCCAGCGCCGCCAGCGCGTTCTGCTGGTTGTGCTCGCCCAGCAGTTCCCACTGCAGGCGGCCCTGCGACTGGCCGTCGAGCAGCACCTCGAAGCCGTCGTCGTATACCGTGCCGACCTGCCAGCCGGCCGCCGCGCCGAAGCGCTCGACCGGTGTCCAGCAGCCGCGTGCGAGCACGCGGTCGAGGCTGGTCTCGCGGCCGTTGGCGACGATCAGGCCCTGCCCGGGCACGGTGCGGACGAGGTGGTGAAACTGGGTCTCGATCGCGCCGAGGTCGGCGAAGATGTCGGCATGGTCGAATTCGAGGTTGTTGAGAATCGCCGTGCGCGGGTGGTAGTGCACGAACTTCGAGCGCTTGTCGAAGAAGGCGGTGTCGTATTCGTCGGCCTCGATCACGAAGAAGGGGCTCTTGCCACCGGGCTCCTGGCGCGGCTCGCCGGGCAGGCGGGCGGACAGGCCGAAGTTCTGCGGAATGCCGCCGATCAGGAAGCCCGGCGCGAGGCCGGCATCTTCGAGTATCCAGGCCAGCATCGAGGTGGTGGTGGTCTTGCCGTGTGTGCCGGCCACGGCAAGCACCCACTTGTCGTGCAGCACGTTCTCCGCCAGCCATTGCGGGCCCGAGATATAGGGCAGGCCACGGTTGAGGATTTCCTCCATCAGCGGGTTGCCACGCGTCACCACATTGCCGATCACGAACACATCGGGCTTCAGCTCGGCCTGCGCGGCGTCGAAACCCTGGATCAGCTCGATGCCCTGGTCTTCGAGCTGCGTGCTCATCGGCGGATAGACGTTGGCATCGCAGCCGGTGACGCGGAAGCCCGCTTGTTTGGCGATGACGGCGATGCCGCCCATGAAGGTACCGCAGATGCCGAGGATGTGGATGTGCATGTCGCTGTTGCCGTGATGGGTTGAAGTGGCGGAATCGGGTGTCTTCCGCCACGGTAAACGATGTCCGCCATTATCGGGCATCGCCGGGGTGCGGAAAAGCGCGGCGGTTCTGCCGCATTGCAGCAACAGGCTCTATAATACTGTTGATACGTACCCAGGTTGCCCTACCATGGCTCCGCGCCTTACCTCCCCCGCCGACATTGCACGCGTGGCGCTCAAGCGCCTCGCCGAACTGGGCCTATCGCCCACGCCCGAGAACTATGCGCGCTTCTATCACGACATCGCCGGGGTGAGCCAGGTGGTGGCGGGCGGCGCCAGCCAGCAGGCCGACAGTGATCTCGTGGCCTCGGTGCACGAGGTCGTGGCCGGCGCGGCCGAGGCCACCGGCAGCCTGGCCGACCTGATCCACGACCATAACCAGGATTTCCAGTCCTCGCTCTCAGGACTGCGCCAGACCGACGAGAAAGCCGACATCATGCGCATTCTCGGCTCGATCATCTCCACCGCGAGCTCGATGCACGAGACGGTGGAGGACTCGCACAGCAGCCTGTCGCAGCTGCGCGGCACGCTCGAGCAGATGCAGGAGGACATGGCGGCGAGCCGCCACGCGCTCGAGCGCGATCCGCTCACCGGCACGCAGAACCGTCAGGGCCTCGACTTCCTGCTGGCCAAGGAGGTGACGCGCGCGCACCGCCACCAGAGCAAGCTCACGCTGGCCCTGCTCGACCTCGACGACTTCAAGCTGGTCAACGACCGCTACGGCCACACGGTGGGCGACAAGGTGCTGATCCACGTCACCAACATCACCAAGGCCGTGTTGCGCACCAGCGACACGCTCGTGCGCTACGGCGGCGAGGAATTCCTGATCCTGCTGCCCGAGACCGACGTCAACGGCGCCAAATTCCTCATGGAGCGCCTGCGCCAGGTGTTCCGCAACAACCCGGTGATGCACGAGGGGCGGCGCATCGACGTTAGCTTCAGCGCCGGCATTGCCCAGCTCGCCGCCGAAGAGAACGGCCATGCGCTGATCCTGCGCGCCGACCAGGCCATGTACGCGGCCAAGGCCGGCGGCCGCAACGCCATCATCGTCGCGGCCGATCGCACGATCCAGGCCGGCTGAGCGCGTGACGCCGGTCAACCTCGTCACCGGCCTGCTCGGCAGCGGCAAGACCAGCACTATCCGCCATCTGCTTGCGCACAAGCCGGCGCACGAGCAGTGGGCGGTGCTGGTCAACGAATTCGGCAGCGTCGGCATCGACGGCGCCCTGCTCACCGATGACGGCATCGAGGTGCGCCAGGTGGCGGGCGGCTGCATCTGCTGCGTCAGCAGCCCGCTGTTCCGCGTCGGCCTGACCCGGCTGCTGCGCGAAGCGAAGCCCGACCGGGTACTGATCGAGCCATCCGGCCTGGCCCACCCCGCCGCCGTGGTCGACATGCTGCGCGACGCCTATTTCGCCAGGGCGGTCCGGCTCGATGCCGTGGTGTGCATCGTCGACCCGCGCCAGCTCGGTGACGCGCAGGCCATGCCGCTGCTGCACGATCAGCTGCAGCTTGCCGATCTCGTCGTCGCCAACAAGGCCGATCTCGCCGCGCCCGCCGACCTGGCACGGCTGGCCACACTGCTGGCGGGCCTCTACCCGCCAAAGGCGATCTCGGCAGCGGTCGAACACGGGCGGCTCGACCCCGCCTGGCTTGCCTCGCCCTCGACGGTGGAGGCCGCGTCCGCCCCTACCCCGCCCTCGCACCTGCTCATGCGGCTGCCGCGCAGCCCCGCCGGCGAAGTCACGGAACGTCTGCAACGCCAGGCCGGCGCGGGCCACGTCGCCTATGGCGCAAGCTGGCCGCCCGCTCGCGTCTTCGACGGCAAGCGCCTGCATGGCTGGCTCGCGCTACAGCAAGCCAACCCCGCGTTGCGGCGTGCCAAGGGCGTGGTGCGTATCGGCAACACGTGGTGGCAATTCAATCTGAGCGGGACCGAGCGGGAATGGCAGACCAGCGCCTGGCGGCGCGACAGCCGCATCGAGCTGATCTTCGACGAGGCCGGGGCGCCCGCCGGCGAGCAGCTCGAACGCGAACTCACCGACTTGCTGCTGCCTGCCTGAGCGCCAATCCCCGCGCGGCTTGCAGCCCGGCTGCAGGGCCCGCCCGGAGCGGCCGTCAGCCTTTCAGGGCAACCCAGTATTCGAGCGCGCTGTGCTCGTCGAACGGCGAGGCCTGCGGCGCGAAGCGGAAGAAGGCCGGGGCATCCGCCAGCACATAGCCCGAGCACGGCAGCCAGGCGCCGAAGATGTAGTGCATCGTGTATTCCCATGCGCTGCCGCTGCCGGCATGGCTGAATACCGCGTTGTGCAGCGCCGGGCGCACGGTGGTGACCATGCCTTCGGGCACATCCGAGAAATTGCCGACCTCGATGCAGGGCATGATGAACACGCGGATCTCGGTTTCGCTCGACGACACGATGTCGCACAGCAGCGCCGCGCGCTCGCCGACGCGGTTCGGCACCTCGCCCAGCCGCGCCAGGAAGGACTGCCACAGCGGCCGGCCCAGCTCGATCAGGTCGAAGGCCTCGTGCGGCACGGTGAGATCGGCCTTGATGCCGACCAGGCGGATTTCCGGCGAGGCGTCGAGACGCGGTGCCAGCCCGACATTGTGGTGCAGGTGTTCGAGGTAGACCTGGGTGATCTGCGGCTTGATCTGCGGAAAACCGGGCGCCTGCCGGTTCTGCCGGAACTCGCGCGGGCTGGCGCCGAACTGGGCGCGGAAGGCACGTGTGAACGCTTCGTTCGAATCGAAACCGGCATCGAGCGCGATGTCGAGCACGTTTTCCTTGCCGTCGAGCAGGCGCTGGGCGGCCCACGACAGGCGACGGCGGCGGATGTAGTTCTTCACCGTCTCGCCCACCGTGGCGCGGAACACGCGCTGGAAGTGCCAGTGCGACATGCCGGCAAGCTCGGCCAAGTCGCGGATGCCGAAGTCCGATTGCAGATTGTCCTCGACGTAGTCGATCACCTCCTGGATGCGCGACAGCGTCAGGGGGATCGCATTGCGGCCGCTCATCGCGCCCCCTTGAAGAAGTCGGACACGGTTTGCAGCAGGTCGCGCGTGATGCTGTTCCAGTAGCGCCAGGTGTGGCCGCCGGCCACGCGCATGTAGTCGAAACGCACGCCGTTCTTGCGCAGGATGCCGGCGAAGCGCTCGTTGAGCGGCTGCACGTAATCCTCGGTGCCGCAGTAGAGCTTGACTGCGAAATCGGCGGTGAGCGGCTGCGCATCGAGTTCGTCGAGTGTTTCGTCGAGGAAGAAGGCGCTGACCGGCGCGACGAAGCCGAAACGCTCGGGCCGGTGCCAGGCCAGGTTGAAGGCCGACAGCGCGTGTGGCGTCATACCGGCGACGGCGGTGGCGGCGCGCCCGGGCTCGATCGCGAACCAGCGCGTGAGCTGGCCGTAGAGCTCGTCGGCGAGGAAGGCTTCGAGCTGCGGCAGGGCCTGTGTGCCGTCGATGGTCGGCATGGCGATCACGAAGGGTTCGATCGCGCCGCTGGCCAGCAGATTGTCCATGAAGTTGTCGATCAGGCCATTGCTCGCCCACTGGTTGGCGCGCGTGCGGTGGCCGTGCGTCAGGTAGAGCAAGGGGTAGCGCCGGCGCTGGTCGTAGCCGGGTGGCAGGTAGACCGAGACCTCGACCTGGCGTTCGAGCAGCTGGCTTTTCATCTGCAGCTTGAGCAGATCGCCGTGCGGCACGTCGTGGCGCGCCCAGTCGCCATCGCCGAGCAGCAGATAGGAATGCTCGCCCCCCCAGCCGTCGGCGGCCGTCAGCGGGTTCTCGGGGTCGGGCACATAGGCGCCGTCCACCCAGAACTTGTAGATCCACTGGCCCGGCCGCAGCTGCAGCGTGGTGCGCCAGATGCCGTCGGTGCCGCGCTGCATGGCGATCGGGCGCGCCTGCCAGTCGGTCATCTCGCCGATCAGCAGCACCTCGCGCGCCAGCGGTGCGGCGAGCCGGAACTCGACCGGCAGCAGGCCGCCGGCGAGCTCGATCTGTGTCTTCAGCACCGACTGCAGGCCGATGAGATTGGGGTTCATGGTGGCGTTGTCCCGGCTTATTGATTCTGGGTATCGAGCGGGAATTCTACTGTGCGGCCCGGCGTTTGCGCGAATCCGCACAAACCCTTGCTTTACCTCGCCCGGCGCGCTGCCTATAAACGCTGTATCGCTGCTGAAATGGGAAGGCTCATGACCGTTGCCGTGTTGTACAGCCGTGCCCTGTCGGGCATGGATGCCCCGCTGGTGACGGTGGAGACGCATCTGGCCAATGGCCTGCCCTCGTTCACCATCGTCGGCCTGCCCGAGGCCGAGGTGAAGGAGGCCAAGGACCGCGTGCGCGCGGCGTTGCAGAACGCGCGTTTCGAATTCCCGGCGCGGCGCATCACCGTCAATCTGGCGCCGGCCGATCTGCCGAAGGAATCCGGCCGCTTCGACCTGCCGATCGCCATCGGCATTCTCGTCGCCTCGGGGCAATTGCCCGGCGACCAGCTCGCACAATACGAATTCGCCGGCGAACTCGCGCTGACCGGCGAGCTGCGTGCGTTTCGCGGTGCGCTGGCGATGGTCTGCCGCGCGGCGGGCAGCGGGCGCGCCTTCATCCTGCCGTGCGACAACGCCAGCGAGGCCGCGCTGGTCGAGCATGCCGAGGTCTACCCGGCGGCCAGCCTGCTCGCCGTGTGCGCCCACCTGAGTGGTGCCGAGAAGCTGGCGCGCAGCGAGGCGGCTGTCGCGCCCGGTGTTGGCCATTACCCTGACCTGGCCGACGTCAAGGGCCAGCAGCAGGCCAAGCGCGCGCTGGAGATCGCCGCGGCCGGTGCGCACAACCTGATCATGGTGGGCCCGCCGGGCACCGGCAAATCGATGCTGGCCTCGCGCATGGCCGGCATCCTGCCGCCGATGACGCTCGATCAGGCGCTGGAGACCGCGGCGCTGCAGTCGCTCGGCAGCGCCGGCTTCAAGCTCGAGCAATGGCGCGTGCGGCCGATGCGCTCACCGCACCACAGCGCATCGAGCGTGGCGCTGGTCGGTGGCGGCGGCAACCCGCGCCCCGGCGAGATCTCGCTCGCGCACAACGGCGTGCTGTTTCTGGACGAGTTGCCCGAGTTCGACCGCAAGGTGCTCGAAGTGCTGCGCGAGCCGCTCGAATCGGGCTATATCAGCATCTCGCGCGCGGCGCGGCAGGCGGAGTTCCCCGCGCGCTTCCAGCTCGTCGCGGCGATGAACCCCTGCCCCTGCGGTTATCTCGGCGACGCAAAGGGGCGCTGCCGCTGCACGCCGGACCAGGTGGCGCGCTACCGCGGCCGCATCTCGGGGCCGCTGCTCGACCGCATCGACCTGCAGATCGAGGTGCCGGCATTGTCGCCCGACGACCTGCTGACGGCCCCGGCGGGCGAGCCGTCGAGCGCCGTGCGGCAACGCGTGGCGGTGGCCTACGAGCAAGCCCTGGCGCGCCAGGGCAAGCCCAATGCCCAGCTCGGCACGCGCGAGATCGACCGGCTGTGCAAGCTCGACGAAGCCGGCGAAGCCCTGCTCAAGACGGCGATCGCCAGGCTCAACCTGTCGGCGCGCGCCTACCACCGCGTGCTCAAGGTGGCGCGCACGGTGGCCGATCTCGCCGGCGCCGAGCGGCTAGCCACGCAGCATGTGGCCGAGGCGGTGCAGCTGCGCAAGTTCGACCGCGCCTGACGGAGTGCCGGGTAGTCGCTGCACGGTGGATCAGATGCGCTCGCCGCCCTGCACACCCTGGCGGCCAATCCCCGCGCCGCCGCGCTACATATGCTTGAACCGCTGCGAATAGGCGCGGCTGACTTCGAGTTTCTCCGGGTTGCCCTTCACCTGCACGATCTGCTGGCCGCGTTCGTCGCGCTGGATTTGCGCGATGGCATCGACGCGCACCAGCGTCGAGCGATGGATCTGCCAGAACTCGTCGGGGTCGAGCTCGTCGGCCAGCTCCTTGATCGGCTTGCGGATCAGCGCCTCGAACTCGGCCGTCTGTACGCGCGTGTACTTGTCGTCGGAGCGGAAGAACAGGATGTCGCGCGTGGCGATCATGCGCAGGCTGCTGCCGACGCTGGCCTGGATCCAGCGCAGGTAATCGGGCCGGGCGCCCGGCGCCATCTGGCGCGCGATGCGGGCCAGCAGCTGCTCCATGTCGCCGGGCGTGGCGCCGAGCTTGTCCTTGAGGCGCTCGCAGGTGAGCTTGAGGCGTTCCGGGTCGGCCGGCTTCAGCACGTAGTCGGTCGCGCCGCGCTCGAAGGCCTCGATCGCGTGTTGGTCGTAGGCGGTGACGAAGACGATGTGGCACTGGCCCGATAGCAGCCTGGCCGCTTCGAGCCCGGTGGTTTCCGGCATGCGGATGTCGAGGAAGGCAATATCGGGGCGATGCGCGCCGACCAGCGCCACGGCTTCGGTACCGTTCGCCGCCTCGGCGACGATCTCGAGCTCGGGCCAGGCCTCGGCCAGCCGGCGTTTGAGCTGTTCGCGCATCAGTCGTTCGTCGTCGGCGATGATCGCGGTGGGGCTGGCGTGGCGGTTCATGATGCGGCTTCCGGAGTGGGTTGTGACGGGCCCAGGCTGCGGTACGGCAGCTCGATGACGGCGCGCGTGCCACCGGCTGCGGGCGATTCGATGAGCAGCCGGGCCTCCTTGCCGAACAGCAGCTTGAGCCGCTCGCGCACATTGCCGAGCCCGACCCCGCTGCCGGCCGTCGGGCTCGGGCCGTCGGCCAGGCCGACACCGCTATCGACGACGCTGATACGCAGCTTGCCATGTGCGATCTCGGCGGCAATATCGATGCGCCCGCCCTCGGCCTTCGGTTCGAGGCCATGCTTGATGCTGTTCTCGACCAGCGTCTGCAGCATCATCGGCGGGAACTCGGCGCTCGACAGCCCGTCGGGGATGTCGAAACGGTAGTCGAGCCGCTCTTCCATGCGCACCTTCATGATTTCGAGAAACGCCCGCGACAGCGCCACCTGCTGGCCCAGCGTGCTGTGGTTGCCGCTACCGCGCAGCTGCGGCATGGCGGCGCGCAGGTACTGGATCAGGCTGCGCTGGGTGCGCGCGGCGAGCGGCGGGTCGATCTCGATCAGCGTCTCGATCGAGCCCAGCGTGTTGAACAGGAAATGCGGCTCGATCTGCGCCTGCATGGCGGCCAACTCGGCCTCCGCCACGCGGCGTTCCATCGACTCGTGATTGGCGCGCTGCGTCGCCTCGCGCGCGGCAATGTCGGAGCGCCGCTTGCCGCCGGCGATGATCTTGACCGCGACCGATGAAAAGATCGCGATGAAGAAGATCTGGTCCGGCAGATGCAGCATATCGGCCACGATCAGGATCAGCAGCGCGAGCACCACCACGTGTTTCCATGGGGTGACCGCCAGCCAGTCGAAGAAGCGCCACCACACGGGCGTCAGCGCCTCGCGTGCGGCGGCCAGCGATTCCTTGAATGTCGGTTGGGGCGGTGGTGGGAGGGGCATGCTGACTCATCCTTATCGTGCGGCATCTTGCCATGGCCCGCCCAGATTAGCGAACCGGCCCGCCGGCGGTGAGCCGGATGCGATGTCCGGCGGATTTCGGGGGGCTATTTGTCGCCGGGCAGGATAAATGGCTGGCCATATATGGCCGGCCTGGCCGCCGGTGGTGCTGCGGGCATGAATCGGCGCTGAATCGACGGCACAATTTGTGTGCCCCAAGATGTCGCAGCGCATGCCGAGTGGTTATAATCCACCGCTGTTTCGAGAGTTTCGCCACGCCCGATCAAGGGCTTGGTGGATGAGCACCGGTCAACCCCAGCCAGGGCGGTGACGTGAGTTCGGCAAACCAGACGTAAATCAGACATGACCAGAGATTACAAATCCTCTCCGCGCAGCGGCGGCAAACGTTCGGGCGGGGGAGGAAGCAGTGGCGGCGGCGTGTTCAAGGGCATCTTGATCGGGCTGTTCGTCGGCGTGACGGTTGCCGTGGGTGCGGCCTTGTTCCTCAACCGCCAGAACAATCCCTTCACCCCGGCCGCAAAACCGGCTGCGGGCAAGGCTACCGAGCTGGCCAAGGAGCAGCCCAAGCCGAAGACCGAGGCACTGACCCCGGGTGCGGGCACCAAGCAGCCGCCGGCGCCGGCCGCCGAGCGTTTCGATTTCTACAAGATTTTGCCCGGCAACGAGGAACCTTCGACCGCGCGCCCTGCCAAACCGGCTGAGCCCCAGGCTGCCAAGCCGGCGGGCGACGACAAGCCCGGTGCCTATCTGCAGGTCGGCGCGTTCCAGAACGAGGCCGATGCCGACAACCTCAAGGCCAAGCTGGCGCTGCTTGGTGTCGAAGCGAACATCCAGACCACCAACCTGCCTGACAAGGGCGTGTGGCACCGCGTGCGCATCGGCCCGCTGAAGGGCGGCGAGGAAATCGACAAGACGCGCCAGACGCTGACGCAGAACGGTATCCAGTTCAATCTGGTGAAGCAGAAAGACGATGTGAAGCCCGCCAACAACAAACCCAAGACGGAAAGCCCACAATGAAACTGATCAAGCGACTGTTCACCGCCCTGCTCGCCACCGGACTGATGGCGGGGGCCGCGCATGCCGACCCGTTCAGCCTGCTCAACCCGGCGCAGCCGACGGCGAACAAGGACAAGATCGAGGTCATCGAATTCTTCTCCTACCATTGCCCGCACTGCTACCACCTCGACCCGACGCTGTCGGCCTGGGCCGCCAAGCTGCCCAAGGATGTCGAGTTCAAGCGCGTGCACATCATGTGGCCGGGCATGAGCAACATCCAGCCCTATACCAAGCTGTTCTACACCATGCAGGCGCTCGGCGTGCAGGACAAGCTGCACGGCAAGCTGTTCGACGCGGTGCATCGCGACAAGATCGAAGTGCGCAAGCTCGACATCGCCGAAGACTGGTTCGCCAAGCAGGGCGTGGATAAGGCCAAGTTCGACCAGGCCTTCAACTCGTTTGGCGTCGCTACCGCGACCAACCAGGCCGAGGCGGTCACCAAGGCCTACCGTATCGATGGCGTGCCGGCCGTGGTCGTCAACGGCAAGTACAAGACCTCGGTATCCGATGCCGGTGGCGAGCCGCAATTGCTGACGCTGCTCGACCAGCTGATCGACAAGGAGCGCCAGGCCATGCCGAAGCCGGCCGCAGCGGAAAAGAAGGCCGACAAGAAGGCCAAGAAGTAAACGCTAGCATTGATAGCGCAACAAAAAGCCGACCCGCGGGTCGGCTTTTTTCATGATGGCAGCGCGTGCTCAGGCACGGTGCTGCCAGCGCATGGCAGCCAGACCGGCGAGCCCCAGGACGAGCAGGCTGACCGAGCTTGGCAGCGGCAACGGGTTGGTCGGCCCTTGGCGGAACTCGAGGTTGTCGAACAAGCCGAAGTTGGACGGGCTGCCACCCGGCTGGCCCGACAGGAAACGCACCTTGCCGATGGTGTCGGCGGCGGCGGTATAGGACAGCGTTTCATAGTCGGTGATGCCACCAGCGCCAGGTTGCGGAATCTGCGAGAAATCCCAGTTCACCGCGGTCACGAAGACGTTGTTGGTATCGTAGATCTCGAGCTTGGGGAAGTTGATCGGCGTGCCGAGGCCTTCCGGCACACGCAGGATGGCCGCGTCGATGCTGACGAAGCGTTGTGCGCTGGAGAACACCGCGTCTACCGCGCCGAAGCGTGCGTCGAATGCCGGGATCCCGGTGTTGAGTACGGAGACGACATTGCCCGGGCTTTCCGCGTTCGGCGTGGCTCGCGCGAAGATCGAACCGCCCAGCGGGTTGCTGAAGGTAACGCCTTGGCCGGCGTAGGTGCTGTCGATTGCGGTGGCGTCGGCCACGTTGTCGAAATTGATCAATGTGGCGAAGGCCGGTACTTGCAGCCCGAGCAGCAAACCTGCTGCTGCGAGCGCCTTGGTGAGGACTCGATAATGCATGGGGAAACTCCTTTGACAAAGAACCTAGTCTCGCGAGTCTAGACAGCGCCAGCCCACTTCCTGAAATTGAAAGTCTCAATGCTGGTCAGTATCTCCATAAAGCCGTCTTCAATCAGCATATGCTTGATATGAAAAGTATTTTTCGCTGGTGCGGTAAAACGGTGCTGTTGTGAAGCCATGATCCGGTTGGTACGTCTTCCCGCGTCAATCGAAATGCTTTGGACATATGGCGTGATGCGCAACGAATCATCAAGCCATGTTTGCAATTTCCCGGTTTGGCGGCCTCATCGATGGTCGCTTGCGCTCAGTCTCTGCGATAGAATTGCCGGTTTTCCCGAAAAAAGGCGGCCACCATGGCGATTTGCGGCATCGACTTCGGTACCTCCAACTCCACTGCCGGCATGATTCTCGACGGCAAGCCACAGCTGCTGCCGCTCGAAGGTGACAAGACCACCCTGCCCTCCGCGCTGTTCTACGACTTCGAGGAGGAAACCCAGCATGTCGGGCGCGCGGCCGTGGCGGCCTATGTGTCGGGTGCCGAGGGGCGGCTGTTGCGCTCGCTCAAGAGCGTGCTCGGCACCTCGCTGATGGATGCGACAACCGAGATCTTCAACCGGCCGATCGCTTTCCGGCAGATCCTCGCCACCTTCTTCGGCGACCTCAAGCAGCGCGCCGAGCAGGCCCACGGCGGGCCGCTCACGCAGGCCGTGCTGGGCCGCCCCGTGCACTTCGTCGATGACGACGTGGCCGCCGATCGGCTGGCGCAGCAATCGCTGGCCGAGATCGCGCAGGCGGCCGGTTTCCGCGAAATTGCCTTCCAGTACGAGCCGATCGCGGCGGCGTTCGACTACGAGCAGCAGGTAGTGCGCGAGGAGCTCGCGCTGATCATCGACATCGGCGGCGGCACCTCGGACTTCTCGCTGATCCGCCTGTCGCCAGAGCGGCATCAGCGCGCCGACCGGCGTGACGACATCCTCGCCAATGGTGGCGTGCACATCGGCGGCACCGACTTCGACCGCCTGCTGAGCCTGGCCGAAATCATGCCGCTGCTCGGCCTCGGCGGCCGCATGGCGGACAAGGATGCACCGGTGCCGTCCACCTACTACCACCAGCTCGCCACCTGGCACACCATCAATTTTCTCTACGAGCGCAAGGTCAAACGCGAGCTGGCCGATGTGCTGGGCGAGGTTGCCGATCGCGGCCGGTTCCAGCGCCTGGTGCGCGTGGTCGAGGAGCGCGCGGGCCACCTGCTGGCCATCGCCGTCGAGCGCGGCAAGATCGAGGTGTGCGATGCCGGCGCCGCGAGCCTGGCGCTCGACATGGTCGAGGATGGGCTGACATTGCCGCTGACACTGGCACAGTTCGAACAATCGGTGAGTGCCGCCATTTCGCGCGTCGATGAGGCCGTCAACGAGGTGCTCGTACGCGCCGGCCTGGCGCCGCAGGCCGTCGATACGCTGTTCTTCACCGGCGGCGCGAGTGGCGTGCCGCTGCTGAGGCAGACCGTGCTGGCGCGCTTCCCCGAGGCACGCGCGGTGGAAGGCGACCGCTTCGGCAGCGTCGGCACCGGCCTCGCTATCGCCGCGGATCGCCTGTTCCGCTAACCGCACGATCGGCTGAAAGCGGTTTCCGCTACGTGTGGATTTGCGCACAATAGCGGCATCACGAGCGGATCGCGGGAGGGCAATATGCGTATCGCAATCATGGGGTCAGGCGGCGTCGGTGGCTATTTTGGCGCACGCCTCGCGGCGGCAGGCTGCGATGTCCATTTCATCGCGCGCGGCGCCCATCTGCAGGCCATGCGCCAGCACGGCCTCAAGGTATCGAGCCGGCTTGGCGACGTGATCATCAAGCCCGCCGCCGTCAGCGACGATCCGGCCAGCATCGGCCCGGTCGATTATGTGCTGTTCGCGGTCAAGCTGTGGGACGCCGAAGTGGCGGCGCGGGCCTGCGCACCGCTGGTATCGGGCAGCACGACGGTGATCCCGTTTCTCAATGGGGTCGAGACGCCGGCATTGCTGGCGCGCGTACTCGGCGCCCAGCACGTGGTCGGCGGCGTGGCCTATATCGCCTCGACCATCGCCGAGCCGGGCCATGTCGAGCACACCGGTGAATTCGCCAAGCTGCGGTTCGGCGAGCTCGACGGCGGGCGCTCGCTGCGCCTCGAACGGCTGCGCGAGACCTGCCTGCAGGCCGGCATCGACGGCGATATCGCCACCGACATTTATCGCGCGCTGTGGGAGAAATATGTGTTCCTGGCCAGTCTGTCGGGCTGGACCAGCGTTACGCGTCAGCCGATCGGCCCGATCCGCCACGAGCCGGCCATCCGCCCCTTGCTCGAAGCCGCCATGCAGGAGACCTGGGCCCTGGGCCGGGCAATGGGGGTGAAGCTGGCGGACGATTGCGTCGCACGCCAGATGGCGACGATCGACGCCCTGCCGGCGGAGATGAAATCGTCGATGCTGCACGATCTCGAACACGGCCGCCGGCTCGAAGCGCCGTGGCTGTGCGGCGGCGTGGCCAGGCTGGCGCGCGAGAACGGCCTGAGTGTGCCGGTCAATGCGACCCTGTACGCGGCGCTCAAGCCGTATTGTGGGGATTAGCCCTCAGCCGAGTCTAGAAGTAGACGCGCGCATTGATGCCGACGTGGTTGCCCTTGATGCTCACCGAGTCGTCGTCCTTCAGCTTGTACTTGATGCCGACGTAGCGCAGGCCGAACGACACGTTGTCGGTCGCGGCGTAGCTGTATTCACCGATCAGGCCGGGCTGGCTCTTGAAACGGTAGGTGCCGCCGGCGCCGTCCGATTGCTTGTATTCGGGCTGCAGGTCATAACGCAGGCCGACCCCGAGCGAATGCTTGTCGATATGCCAGGCCGGCAACAGCTCGAGCGGGAAACGCGTGAAGCTCAGGCTGACCTTGGCGCCGGTATCGAGGCGCTCGCCCTGCACCGAGTCATAGTGGTAGCCGAGCGTCGCCTGCAGCGACAGCGGCAGGCGGGAAAAGCGGTAACGTGTGCCGAGGTCGAGCTGGAACAGGCGGCCAGCGCGAATGTTCTCGTTGTTGATGATCTTGCCGGTGCTCTTGTCGCTGACGTGGACCTTGCTGAACTCGTCGCCACCGGCGGTCAGGCCGATGCCGGCCACGCCCTGCCAGGCCGATGGTTCTTCTTCGCCATAGGCGTGTGCCTGGCTGGCAAGCGCCAATAGCGCCAGCATGCAGATTCTTTTCATGAGCGTTCCCTTGTGTGGTCTTGTCGTCACGCCGGCGATTATATGTGAGCCGCTGGCGACGCCAGATTTATCAAGTGATTATATTTTCGCAAGATCAGGCGAGCCATTCGAACAGGGTGTCCGGGCAGTGCTCCTCGTTGCCGCTGCCGTCGCCATGCGACAGCGCGGTGAAGCCGTTGCGCTCATAGAAGCGTTGCGCGTCATGGTTGCGGGCAAAGCTGTAGAGCCTGATCGGCGCGCCGAGTATCGACTTGGCGCGGTCGAGCAGCAAGGTGCCGAGCCCCTGCCCGACGTGCTCGGGATGCAGGTAGAGCTGGTCGATCCAGCCCGCTTCGCCGTCGCGCGACAGCACCATCATGCCGACGACCGCATCGCAGAGCGTGGCGACGGTGACGTCGAACACGGGGATCACCAGCTCGCGCAGCCACTGCCGCACCTCGTCATCGGTGTGCATCAGCGGGGCATAAGGCAGGAAGGCGCGGCGCGATGCGAGGTAGACCTCGGCGATCGCCTCGGCGTCGTCCGCTGTGGCGGGCCTGAGCTGATACATGGTGCCTCCGGCGGTGGCAACCGGCGGGTCGTCCCGCCGCCGCTTATTTGTTGAACTGCACCCAGCCCTGCCACTGCTCGAACAGCACCGGGTTCAGGGCCGCCACGGCGGAGCGGCGCCAGATATTGTCCTGCCAGAAGTCGGGGTGATGGATGCTGCCCAGCCTGCCGCCGGCTTCGAGCAGGATCAGCGAACCGGCTGCGTAGTCCCACAGGCGCTGGCCGCCATGCAGGATGACGTCGAAACGGCCGGCCGCCACCCAGCACCAGTCCAGCGTCGAGGCGCCGAGGTTGCGCTGGCTGCCATACGGCGAGACGGTCATCAGGCGGGCCGGCAGCTTGCCCGGCAGCCATTTGAGCTCGACCCCGGCCACGGCCTCGCTCATTGGCGGCGAGTGCGGCTTGAGCGGCAGGCGGTTGCCGTTCATGTAGGCGCCATGGCCCTGCAGCGCGCAGAACATTTCGTCCGCGCACGGGTTGTAGATCACGCCGAGTACCGGCCGGCCGTGGCGCAGATAGGCCACCGAGATGGCGAACAGCGGCAGGCCATGCACGAAGTTGGTGGTGCCGTCGATCGGGTCGACACACCACAGGCCGTCCTTGCCCGATTCCCACAGCGCTTCCTGTTCGGCTTCGGTCATCTCCTCGCCCAGCACCGGGGCGTCGATGATGGTGGGCAATACGCGCTTGAGGCCCTCCTGCGAGGCCAGGTCGGCCTCGGTGAACATGGTGCCGTCGTCCTTGCGTGCGAATGCGACGTTGAGGAAGCGCGGCATCACCTCTTGCTGAGCGATGAGCCTGACCGCGGCCATCACCTCCTCGAGCGTGTTCCAACCGATATCAGGCATCTTCTCTCCATTTGATCGAGCAGCCGATGCTCGGGATTTGCTGTTGCGGGCCCTGGCCGGTGCTCGCGATCTGTTGCATGGCGTCCAGCAGCTCGTGACGATTGTCCGGCGGCGGGGGCGCCTGGCGCCCGGTGCTGTCGAAACGGCCGCGATACTGTAATTGGCCCTGCGCGTTGTAGCCGAAGAAATCCGGCGTGCACACCGCACCGTAGGCACGGGCGACATCCTGCCCCTCGTCGTAGAGATAGGGAAAGCCGAAGCCGTGCGCGCGTGCAAACCCGGCCATCTGCTCGGGGCCATCCTCGGGGTAGGCGCGGGCATCGTTCGCCGAGATGGCGACCACGCCGATGCCGGCGGCCTGCAGGCTGCGCGCGTCCACTACCAGCCGCTCGACGATGGCCTTGACGAAGGGGCAGTGATTGCAGATGAACATGACCAGCAGGCCGTTCGGGCCGCTCACCTCGGCCAGGCGATAACGCTTGCCGTCGGTGCCGGGCAGCTCGAAATCGGGCGCGGGCAGGCCAAAGTCGCAAATCGGGGTGGTCAGCGCAACCATAGTGGGTTCTCGCAACAAACGATGATGAGGTGGCCGGCGACATCCGGCAAACCGCTACAATACGGGCTGGCGCGCTTGCCGGCGTGCCCTGTGTCGAATCTTACCATCCGTTTTCCGAGGCCGTCATGCCACGTTTCTTTATCGAATCGCCCCTCGCCGCAGGCCAATCCATCGAGCTGCCCGAGGCTGTCTGCCGGCATGTGCAGGTGCTGCGCCTGGCCCCCGGCGATGTGGTGACGCTGTTCGACGGCAGCGGTGGCGAATACGAGGCGCGTATCGACGACATCGGCAAGAAACGTGTCGCGGCCACGCTGGGCGCCCACCTGGCCGTCGAGCGCGAATCACTGCTGGCGATCACGCTGGTACAGGCCGTATCGAGCGGCGACCGCATGGATTACACCTTGCAGAAGGCCGTGGAGCTTGGCGTGACGGCCATCGTGCCGGTGATCAGCGAGCGCAGCGTGGTGCGGCTAAGCGGTGAGCGCGCCGACAAGCGCGTGCAGCATTGGCAAGGGGTGGTGCAGTCGGCGTGCGAGCAATGCGGCCGCAACCGCGTGCCGAGCGTGGCGCCGCTGCTGAGCTTCGAGGGCTGGCTGCGCAGCGCGCAAGCGGCGGGCACGCGCTTCATGCTGTCGCCACAGGGCCGTGGGCGCTTGCGCGAGCTGTCGCCGGTGGGCGAGCTGGCCCTGCTCGCCGGCCCCGAGGGCGGCCTGACGGCTGCAGAAGAGACCGCCGCGCTGGCGTCAGGCTGGCAGCCCCTGCTACTCGGGCCGCGCATCCTGCGCACCGAGACGGCGGCAGTCGCGACGATTGCGGCGCTGCAGGCCCTGTGGGGCGATGTCTAGGTAGCGGTTACCGCCTCAAGGCGGTTCCACGTGAAACCTGCGGCGGACTTACCGCTTCCCTGCGTTCCAGGCTGCGTCGACCTTGGCCTGGGCGTCGTCGAGCCGCGCTCGTGCGTTGGCTTCGCCTTGTTTGGCCGCTTCGAGCTGTTTCTGTGCGTCGTTCAGCCGCGCCTGGGCGCTGCGCTCGGTTTCGCTGGCATCGTCGAGTTTTTGTTTGGCGGCGATCCAGTCGCTGCGTGCCTGTTCGTGGCCCAGCTGGGCGCGTAGCAACTCGCCATCGGCCATGGCGGCCATCGGTACGGTGAGCAGCAGGAGGGCGAGAGTCTGTTTGATCATGTGTTGTCCCTTATTTCGGCAGGTTCTTGAGAATATCGAACACGATATCCTGGATCTGTTTATCGCTGATTTTTGCCGGGTCGCCGAGCGTGTTGCTGTAGATACCGCGCCACACCAGCTTGTTGCTGGCGCTGTCCTGTAGGTCGATGATCAGGCTGCCCTCGCGGTATTCGTAGCTGCGCACGGTGTCGATCGGCGGCCCCCAGTAGCCCCAGCTCAGCGCGCCCCAGCAATGGCGTGTGCCGCAGGCGACTATCGGGGCCGGGTACAGCGGGTCGGCGACGATGCGCTGCTTCTGCTGCACGCCGATGTGATAGGACACGAGATAGCGCGCATCGCTGTAGGCGACCTTGCGGAAGGCGAGGCGCCCGAGCTCGGTGTCGATCGCGCTTTCGAGCTTGCCGCGCACGATGTCGTTGTCGATGTCGGCGTTGAGCGCCGTCACGGCCGGCCGCGGCTCGGGCCTGGCCCAGGCATAGGGGCTTTGCGGCACGACCCGCGCCTCGTTGTCCTGCACGATGTGCACGCTGCCGCCACAGCCGGCGAGCGGCCCCAGGGCCAGCGCCAGCGCGGCGACCGGCAGCAAACGCGGGATCAGTTGCATGATGGGCCTCCTTATCCTGGCGTGTTGGACCATGCCGGTACGGCCTGCGTTCAGCGCTTGCGGCACAGCGTCAGCCCGTCGCCGATCGGCATCAGCGTGTAGTCGATGCGCGCGTCCTGCTGCAGGAAGGCGTTGAACCGGCGGATCACGCCGATGCTGGGCGTATCGTCGAGTGATGGGTCCTGCGCCACGCGGCCGCTGAGGAACATATTGTCGAGCACGATCAGGCCGCCCTGGCGCACGAGCTGCAGGCAGCGCTCGTAGTAGTCGGGATAGGAGGTCTTGTCGGCGTCGATAAAGGCGAAATCGAACTGCCCCGCCCTGCCCTGCGCCAGCAGCTCGTCGAGCGTGCGCACGGCCGGCTGCAGTCGCAGCTGAATGCGCTGTTCCATGCCGGCTTCGTGCCAGTAGCGGCGCGCGATTTTGGTGAATTCCTCGCTGAGGTCGCAGGCGATCAGCTCGCCGTCGTCGGGCAGCGCCAGCGCCACGGTCAGCGCGCTGTAGCCGGTGAAGCTGCCGATCTCGATGCAGTGCCGCGCGCCGATCAGCGTGACGAGAAAGCTCAAGAGCTGGCCCTGCTCGGGCGCGATCTGCATCTTGGCCATGCGGTGGCCGGCCGTTTCCTGGCGCAGGCGGGTGAGGATGTCGGCTTCGCGGATGCCGTTCTGCACCAGGTAGGCGTGCAGGGCGTCGTTCATGGCGAGGGTCTGGTTCATGGTGCGGGGGCGGTGCGGAAAACGCCCGACTTTAACGCAAAACCCCCGCCCGGGAAAATCGCACGGGGCCATGGTGCGCGCGCCATGAAAAACGGCGAGCCAGGCTCGCCGTTTCCTCCCTGATGCAACGCTGCCTTATTGCTTGCGGCGGCGCACGGCGAAGCCAACCAGGCCGAGGCCGGACAGCATCATCAGGTACTCGGAGGGCTCCGGCACCGGTGCGACGCTGGCGCCGACCTGGGCGGTGGCATTGGCACCGAAATAGCCGTGCATCGGCGTGCCGTCGGTGTTGACGAAGGCCAGCCTCAGCGTGCCGCTCTTGCTGCCGTCGGTGATGCCGGCGCTGGTCTGGCTGTAGCCGTATTGCGTGCCGTCGCTCTCGGTCAGGCCGCTGTAGAAGATAACCGAAGCGTTGGCGCGATTGTCGTCGGCCAGGTTGTCATCGTGGGCGATCAGGCTGTAATGAGCCGAGAACACGACGGCAGCCATGCCGTTGATGGTGAAGTTGGCAGACTTCGAGGCGTAGCTGTTGATGTTCCAGACGTCGGCGAGCGGTGCCGTCATGTTGGCGTTCGAGGAGATGCTGCTGTCGGAGTTGCCGGCGTTGGCATAGCCATTGGCGAAGCTGCTGATGGCCGACAAGGCGGGAGTCGGGGTCCAGCTCGAGCGGTAGTCCGACGAGGCGACGGAGCTAAGGTTGGTGAAGTTGTAGGCGCCAGACCATTTCGACGCATCGCTGAAATTTACGCTCGGAGTTTCGCCGTCGAGCGGGTTGATGTCGTAGATGCTCACGGTGAAGCTCGACCAGTCGATCGAGGCCGAGGCGCTGAGCGGCGTGGCCGCATGGGCGGCCAGCGATGCGCCGCCGAGCATGGCGGCAATGGCCAGTTTCTTGAATGCTGTCATATGAGGGTTCCTTTGTTTTTCGTATATGGCTGTGGTCCGATATGGCGAAAAGCAAGAAACGGGCCATTCTATGAATCTGCTTTCAAATCAATGGTCTCATCATCAGGGCTGCCGGCCAGTATCGACAGGCTGTCAAATATGTCGACAGCGTAAATATGGCCGGCGGCGTTTTTATGTGCTCATGACGGTTGTTCGACCACCTTGGGTGGGAAGAAGAACTGGCGCGGTGTGCGCACGAAGCGGCGGCACACCTGGGCGAGAATCGAGCGTGCCTCGGCGAAGCCTGCCTGGCGTGCCCTGAGGGCCACCCACAGTGCCAGGCTGAAGCTCACCAGCAGGTTGGTCAGGCCGATCAGGGCGATGCCCACAAGCGAGATCGCCACCGTCTGCCAGTCGAGCTGGTGATCGAGCCCGACCAGTGCGAACGAGAAGTTGGCCGACGAGAAGGTGATGTGGCGAATGTCGAGCGGCAGGCCGAACAGGAAACCGATGGTACCGATCGAGCCGAGCATAATGCCGAAATAGAAGTTACCGGCCAGCCCGCCCAGGTTCTCGCCGATATAGTGGGCGAAGCGCGCGAGCCGCTGCTCGCCGAGCAGCTTGCGCAGCCAGGGGCGCTGCATCAGCCGCTGCGGGATCTGCCCATAGGCGACCTTATTGTCGTAATAGCCCGAGATCAGCCCGGCGAGAAACAGGCAGCAGCCGGCGATGGCGGCATGCGGCAGGGCCAGGCTGGCGATCGGGTTCAGCTCGGTGAGCAGCTTGTGCGCCTTGTCGGGCGGCGCGAGGTGGCTGCCGGTCAGCCACAGCCAGCCCCAGGCGATCGCATAGGCGACCGGCATCGCCAGCACGACATTGCCGATGATGGCGATGAACTGGCTGCGCATCACCTTGACCACGAGCTCGACCAGCTTGTCGCGCGATTTCTCGCCCTCGTCGATCGCCGCGGCGATGTGCGCGGCCGTCATCGCCGGCTGCTTGGTGGCGATGGTGAAATGCAGGCGGTGCACGAGCATGAAGCCGAGCGAGTAGTTCATGCTGAACAGGAAGGCCTCAATCAGCGGCGGCGCGTGCAGCCGCGCGGCCAGCACCTTGAGCATGCCCATGAAGCCGACGATCACGCCCGCGCCGGCGGCCGAGCGGAACATGCTCCACCAGTCGCGGCGGTCATGCGTGACGTAGTGTTCACCGGTGCGCCCGGCGTGTTCGGTGACCTTGCGCGCCATCAGCTCGACGTTGGCCGAGACGAAGGCCGACATATCGTTGCGCTGGTTGGTGGCGCGCACCAGCGTGCGGAACAGCGTGAGCGCCAGCTGGCGCTGCTCCTCGCGTTCATGCTCGGGTTCGAGCAACGCCAGCAGCACGCGCACGCGCTGCAGACTCTGCGTCAGGCGCCGCAGCAGGTAGGTCAGGCTGATGCTGACGCCGTGCTCGGTCGCGTGTTTGCGGATCTTGGCGATGATCTCGTCGCACTGGTCGAGCAGCACCAGGATGTGCCTGCAGTCGTCGCGTGGCTGCGTGGGGTTGAGCAGCCAGGCCTGGTGCTTTTCCAGGTAGCTGACGACTTCGGCGTTCTGGCGCAGGAAGGGTGACTCGAAGCGCTCGATATCCGGGTAGTTGCGCACCAGCTCGGGCTCGAGGCCGATGCCGCTGATGCGGTAGGACAGCACCTGGATTGCCGCTGCCATATCGCTTGCGGTGGCGTGCTGCAGCCCGGCGTCGGGCGCATCGAGCAAGAGCGCGTCGTAGAGGCGGAGCCAGGTGTCGTCGCTCACGCTGGCGATCCACTGGTGGTCCGTGTCGTCGTGAAAGATCAGCCCGAACAGGTCGCGCATGTAGTGCTCGTTCACCGCCGGCGGCAGGAACTTGTTGTTGAGCTTGTCGCGCAGCTCGGTGAAGAAGCCGGTGTTGGGCAGGATGCCGACGTCGGCATACAGGTGCAGCTGCCGCTTTGCCGCCAGCAGGCCGCCGAGATAATGGCGCAGCGCCTCGCGGTAGGCGGCGTGCTCGCGCAGCAGGTAGGTCAGCGAGAGCAGATTATTGGTGGCCTGGTCGGCATCGTCGGCACGGGCCGGGCGCACGCTGTCGACGAGCCGGATCAGCGGCTGGATCGAGGTCGTATCGGCCTGGAGGGCGATCTGGCGCAGGATTTCTTCCATTCGTTCTTCCTGTCTGGTGAATCTGAAATTGGTGCGCTGTTTACCACGATAAGTTCATGTCGTCATGTTGCAGCCGCCATTGCGCTGTCTGCAACGGGATGTTGTAGCACGCCGGGCCGGCCGCTCGAAACCATATCTGCCAAAGCAAATGGGGCGGGAAAGCCCGCCCCATTCACGCGCACCGGCTCAGCGTCAGAACTTGAAACTGCCGTCGCCACGCGTCATCGCCGCACCGCTGGTGCTGCTCGTGGTGAACTCGCGGTTGCCGCTGCTGGTGGCCTGGTTGCTTTCCCACACAGCGCTGCTGCCATCGTATTTCACGTATTTGTACTGCACGGCGGCAGCGCACGGCAGGGCCGCGGTGCCGCTCCAGCTGGCGTTGGCGCCCGTGCCCTGGATGGCCAGCTTGAAGCCGCTGGCCGGCGCCCAGCTGCCGAGCGCGCCCTGGTTGCCGACCACGTACAGGCTCTGGCCCATGGCGGTGTTGGCATTGGCGATGTTGAAGCTGACATTGACGCTGCAGGTCTGGCTACTGCCCTTGGTCCACACCGCGTAGTTGTTGCCCGAGGCGGCCAGGGTCCAGCCGCTGCCCGGGTTCCAGTCAGTGCTGCCGATCTTCATCGCGACCTGGTTGGCGCTGCCGCTGATGGTGGCGGCGTAGAGCCCGGCCTGTGCTGCGTTGATCGTCACCGGCGAGGTCGAGGTGATGCCGGCCGTGGTGCGGATGCTGATCAGCGTCTTGATCGCACCGCGCAGGTTCCAGTCGTACACGTGCGGGTAATACAGCGTCGGGATGCCGGGATGGGTGAGGATGTAGGCATAGCCCTGCATCACCTTGTCGGCCGGCGCCGGCCACAGGTTCTGGCCGTTGCTGCTGGTCTCGGACGGCCCGGTGTCGTGGTTGTCGACGAAGGTGACCGATTTCTGCGGCCACCAGCCGATCGCGCCGGCCGGCTTGCCGCTGGCGTCCTTCAGGCGCCAGTATTCGCCGGCGCTCAGCGCCTGGTTCAGCAGACCCTTGGTGGTGAAGTCGAAGGCCGCGCAGGTGCCGCCGGTGCCGTCGATATAGCTCATCAGCTGCTGGCGGTGCGCATCGACGTTGTTGAAGTCGAGATTGGTCCATACCTCGCCCACGCAGAAATTGGGCGCCATCGCATCGTGGTAGAGCTTGGCATAGCTCGGCCCGTAGCCCTTCGAGAAGTCATAGCGAATGCCGCTGAAGCCGACATTCTTGAGCCGCGTGCCGATCCAGCTCTTGAGATCGGTCTGCACCGTGGCATTGGTGTGGTCGAGATCGCGCGCCGCGCTGTAGCCGTCGCCGGTATCAGCGGCGCCGCAGTGGCCGGCCCATTCGTCGTTGCTGACCACCGCGCCGCAGCCCCAGCTCGGGTTGGTGAAGTCGGCCCAGTTGGCGGTGCCGACCCGGTGGTTGATCACCACATCGACCACCGACTTGATGCCCCGGCTGTTCAGGGCCGAGATGGCGTTGCTCAGGGCGGCTTCCGAGCCGTATTTCGAGTTCAGCACATTGAGCTGGCGCGGCAGGTAGCCCTCGTTCGAGCCGGCATCCGACGGCGGCGGGAACCACACATGGGTGACGCCAAGATCCTGCATGTCGGCCGCCTTGCCGGCCAGGTTCGCGTACCAGCCGTAATTGTAGTTCCACGAGTTCCAGTGAAAGCCCTGCAGCAGGATCGCCGAGCTGGCCTTGTCCTGCTCGGTGGCCGCCGGGGTGAGCGGGCTGGCCAGCGCGAGGCCGGCCAGCAGCGCCGCCAGCAGCGGGCGTTGCAGCGAGTGTTTCATGTTGTCTCCAATCTCTGTTGTGTTGTGTCGCCGCCGACGGGCGCAGCGGCGAATGAACGCTAACAAAGCGTGGAAAACGAGGATTGATCTTTTGTGCTGATCGCGCAAATCGCCTGCCGATCGCCCGCCAGACAAGGTCTGGCACGGCTTGCAGGGCAGCGGTCAGGGCCGTTATGGCGGCCGGATGGCAAGCCACGCCGTGTGGCGAGCCGGCAAAATAGAGATCGCCAATCACGGCATGAACAACGATCAATTTTGTATTGCTGGAAACCCGCGCCGACGTGGCATCCCCGCATCCGCATCTGGTGCGATGCCGTGATCCGGCCAGCGGCCTTTGCCGCCTGCCGTGCCGCTGCCGCCTTCGGCCCGGCCTGCCTGTTTGTCGGCAATATCGGCGTCCACAGCTTGCTTGCGCCCGCCGCGGCGGCCTGCGGCACGGTGGCCCGATACGTGCACAAAACGGCATGGGCGCCTGTCCACGGCGCTGATGGTGCCGCTTGCCGGGCATCGCCACGGCGCCAGGCAACCGACAATTTGTGCGGTGGGTTTACCCGCCGTGCCGCGCACACGGCAACCACCCGATGCGGTAGCGGACTTGTGTGGCGGCCGCTAGCTGCGCCGGCGGCGGGCCAGCGGCAGCGTCAGTGCGAGGCCGAACAGCAGCATCAGCCAGCTCGCCGGCTCGGGTACGGCCGCCACGCGGTAGTCCATGCCCGAGTCGCTGCTCATCGTGTAGCTGCCGAGCAGCTGGCCGCTGGCATCGCGCACCGAGCTGGTGCCGCCCCAGTTCAGCGTGTGGTTGAAGGCGACGCTGGCGAAGGTGGGGCAGCCGGGGCACTGCAGCCCCGCCGACAGCGAATCGGCGCGTAGCGTGGCGTAGAAGTTCTGCGGCTGGCCGAGCACGATCTGCATGACGAAGGGCAGCGACATCGTTTCGCGAGGCGAGTTGATCTGGCGGAAACAGGCCTCGCCGACCACGAATTTCGGCGGCCCCTCGCCGCAACGGGTCGAGATCGGTTGCAGGCCCGGGGCCTTCACGTCGATGTCGTTGAAGGCATAGGCCGGCCGGTCGGGGTCGGCATCCTGCACGTAGTAGCTGCCTGAGCCGGTGAGATTCAGCACCCCGGACCACAGGCCCGACTGGCCATTGTGGCCGGGTGCGTTGATGGTGATGGTGTCGTGCCAGCTCGCCTCGGCTGTCGCGTAGGCATTGATCGAATCGCGCCGCAGGTTGCCGGGGATCGACCAGGCCGTCGAGGCATAGGCGCCGATCGAGCCGATGCGCGCCACGGCCTGGGCATCTGCAACGCGGTACTCGGCCGCCTGGCCGCCGCTATTGGCGCTGTGCACGCTCGAACCGAGCGGGTAGTCGGGTGGGCAAGCATTGCCCACCAGCCTGAGGGTGAAATTGGCGGTGGTTTTT